>JAPULC010000447.1 GCA_027295305.1 Gammaproteobacteria bacterium | reverse complement strand
ACTGGCGGAGTAGACGACTGCGGTCTGAATCAACCGAAAGACATCGTAAATGCCGCGAGATGGCTTGCGGAGCAGCCACGTATCGACGCGAACAGGATCGGGTTGGTCGGTGGATCGCAGGGTGGCCAGGTCACGCTACTTGCTGGATCGATTGACAAGTCGGTGAAAGCCATTGTGGCGATGTTTCCAGTCACGGATATCGCGTTATGGGGAGAAAACGAGCATTTGAGCCAAGGCGTGTTGAACTACATCAACCTGCTCTGAACCAGGATCGAAGAGAGAGCGATCCCCTCGTTATTTCGCATCTGCAATCGATGCAGCCGTCTTGCTTATGCACGGTGATCGCGATACTCAGGTACCCATCGTCCATAGCGAGGTCATGTTTGAGGCACTGCGCGACAATGGTAAGGAGCCGGAGATGTTCGTTGCCAAAGGAGGTGGCCACGGCAACATGAAAGGTCCGGGATGGGAGAATGGTGAAGCTGCGCTGTTTGAGTTCTTAGACAGAAACCTCTGACGCCTATCTGAATCGCAAATTCCGCATTCGGACGATAGCGTCGAAAGCAGAGCCGCCGGCTCAGCTTAGCGCTCCCTAACCGCCGCTCCAGCCGTGCGATTGCCCCGGCGAAGCCTAATTCTGGACACCCATCATTTGCCTGAGCGTGGGCGAATCGTCAATGCAGCAAATCGGCACAGATCATTTGCGAGATCTCTGAGTGATGGGTGTCCTAGATTAGCCGTTCAATTCTTCCTATTCGCCGCCGCTTCCTGGTAGCCGTCCTCGCGGTGCCGCTTATACTGGCCCGGCCGATCCAGGAGTCACCGTCATGACTGAACCAACGAGCATCAACCCCATCATCGATGCGGATGGTCATGTGTTGGAACCCGCGGACACGTGGGAGCGTTACATCGATCCGGAATTCCGCGACCGTGCGATTCGTATCGAACTCGACTCTGACGGCCGCGAACGCCTGATGTTCGACAACAAGCCGTTCGAATTTCTGCGCGGGAATCTCGGTGGTCTGGGCGGTATCGATCTCGAACCCGGCGGGTTAGGTCGGCAGGCGAAAGATTTCACCTATGCGGCCGGTTCGCCGCCGGGGGGTTACGATCCCGCGGCGCGCATCAAGGTCCTGGACGAAGAAGCCATCGATCGAGTGCTCCTATACCCGACCATTGGCATCTGCTGGGAGGGGAGTGTCTCCGATCCTGCGCTCGCGACTGCCTATTGTCGGGCCTATAACCGCTGGATCGTGGACTTCTGCAGCCATGACCCCAAGCGTCTGTATCCAATCGCGCACATATCCTTGCTCGATCCAAGCGGTGCGGTGACGGAGCTACAGCGTGCACGTAAAGACGGTTGTGTCGGCGTCTATCTCTCACCTGATCTGCAAGCCCGGGGCGGCCGCGCGTTCGTCGATCCGTTGTTTGAGCCGTTCTGGAACACCGTCCAGGATCTCGCCATGCCGGTTGGTTTCCATGTCGTGGTGCGCGAACGGCCGGCTTTTGCGAGTTTTTCCACGCCCGGCACACCCGGTGATGGCCTGTTTTTCTTCGCGTTCCTGGCGATCGACGTCATGGCTGCATTCACGTCGATGGTGTCATCGGGAATATTCGAGAAATATCCGACGCTGAAATGTTCGGTCCTCGAGGCGGGCGGCAATTGGATCTCCGCTTGGCTGGATCGCATGGATCACAAGTACGAGGTGATGTCTTCGGCCGTGCCGCTCTCGATGAAACCGAGTGACTATTTTTATCGCCAGTGTTTGATCTCGATGGATCCCGACGAAGGGATGAACGCAGAGGTCATCGAACACGTTGGCGCGGACTATGTGATCTGGGCCTCCGACTATCCGCACATCGACGCATCCTACGGCGTGGTGAAAGCGATGAAGCAGAGTATGGCGTCATTGCCTATCGATGCGCAGCGCAAGGTGTTGGGTGAAAACGTCGTGCGCTTCTACGGACTCGACTAGACGTGGACTCCTCCCGACCGTCAATGAAGCAGCGTTGGCATCAGGGATAGGGTCATTAGGCAGGGCTGGGATGGAAGAAGTTTCGTAACTCTTTGATTTAATTGGTGGAGCTAGACGGGATCGAACCGTCGACCTCTACAATGCCATTGTAGCGCTCTCCCAGCTGAGCTATAGCCCCAAGAGGGCACGGGATGTTAGTGGTAGGCCCCGGGCGAGTCAATTCTCCGCCGATCTTGACCAATCACTAGGAAAAATACTCCCGCGACGTCGCGGCAGCGACGAAGTTTTCTGCCAGGTGCTCGTAGGTCTGCATGTCCGCATTGACGGCATCCAAGCCATGCTCCAGCACATAAGCGTAGCTGCGCTGAAAGCTGTTCAAGGGTGCGCTCATGAGGTTCTCATCGTAGAGATGATCGTACGCGTCCGGGTTACCCCAGCCCAGCCATCGGCGTCCCGCGAGGTAGCGTCCCGCCTTCATACCGACCAGCCCGATTCCCGCCTCGCGCGCCTTCGCCAACACCGGTGCCAATGTAACCATGTCCGGTGTACCCGGAAGCATGCGGCGTGAGTTCCAGTCATACCAGCCCGCGGGCGTGATGGCGATCTGCGCGAGGTCGTAACGACCCGTCTCCGTGGCGGCCTCCAGCACGTTCTGCGCGTTCTCGTGCGTGCTGACACCAAAAAACTCGACTTTCCCCGCCCGCTTGGCAGTGAGGAACGCCTCCCACATCTCGTCGCTTCGCACCATTGCGGGATTGTTCTCGCCCATGATGTAGTAGGCGTCGATGTTCTCTACCTGAAGCTCCCTGAGGCTCTCGTCCATCTGTGCGAGCCAGGTCTGGGCGCCCTCCTTCGCCTGCGCCACCGTGATGGCGTCCTCTGGGTCGAGGCCGTGATACAACTTCGCCTTCGAGATGAGAAATACGCGGTCACGCGTCTTCTTGAGAAAGGGCGCAAGGTATTTCTCCGCATCCTGATAGTAGCGGCGCCCTCCTACGTCGAATACGTTGATCCCGGCTTCGAAAGCGATGTCGAGCAGCGACACCGCCTGGCCCTGCGAGAGCGCTGCGCCACAGCCGAAGATCAGACGGCTCGCGTCGAAGTTCGTGCGTCCGAGCTTGCGGTGCGGCATGTCAGGCCAGTCATCCGTCTTCGGGCTCGTGCGTGCTTCGCTGATCGCGCCCATCACGTCACCCGATCTTGCGAAAGCCTGGAATCCAACGCCAAGCATTGCCAGAAGCCGAATGAAAGCGCGTCGACTCTTGGGTAGCAGTGCAACGCCACTTCGTTCACGCATGTTCATGGGGTGCTTGTCCTCAATGGCCATGGCTCGCGCTACGCTAATCGTCGCACGGTAGCGAGTCAATGCGAACCACCACGCTCGCGGACGCCGAAATTGAATCCCGCTTCTCATGTCGTTTAACATCGAGCTCCCTCGATCGGGAGACCATTCCATGTTGCTCAAATCGACGACGATCACGCGTGCCGCTTTCGAGCAAGGCACGGGCTGGATGTTGAAACCCGAGGGCGCGTGCAAGGGCGATCAATGCATTCCCCTCCCTGAGTCGCTTCACGCCGACCCTATCGATGCGCAAGCACTGGCGGAGGCCATGGGCCTGCCGATCGTGAAGGCCGAAGAGTCCGGATTGTGGGCCCTGGGCCCGGAGTCGATCGGCTCACGGGCGCTTACCACGGCCGAGGCGCCGGACATCGCGCTTCCCGATCTCGCAGGTGACCTGTTCAGACTCTCCAGCCTGCGCGGTCAGAAGGTTCTCATTTACGCCTGGGCTCCCTACTGAGGCTGCTCTCGTGACCTGCCCGTGTGGCAGGCGTTGCGCAACGAATTACACCCACAGGGTCTGGAGATCGTCAGCGTTGGAATGGACATCCTCGGTGCACAGGGTTGCCGAGGGTTCATCGAGGCCGCCCAACCCGAGCACCCGTCGCTCATCGATCAGCATCACGTGCTCGCCTCTGCATTCGGCGTCATCAATATCCCAAGCAGCATCTGGATCGATGAGCGCGGCATCATCGTTCGCCCGGCAGAGACGGCCCCCGCACCACCCAGCGAGAGCGCCGCGCCCCCTGCCCGAGACATGCCGGCAGGGATGCCTTCCCGATTCGTCGAGATCATGACCGAGGCGGCGAAGATCCAATCCGATCCTCACGCGTACCACGCGGCCCTGCGCGACTGGGTTGCCAAGGGTGCCCAGAGTGAATTCGCCCTTGATCCGGCCACCGTCATACAACGCTCGCGCCCGCGCAGTGCCGACGTGGCGTTGGGACATGCGCACTTCGAGCTCGCGGCGCAGCTCGAGAGCGATGGCCATCACGAAGCGGGCGTAGCGCATTTTCGCGAGGCGCACCGCCTGGTGCCGGAGAGCTGGACATTTCGACGCCAGGCATGGTCGTTGGAGAAGTCCGTCGATGGACCCCTCGCACGATTCTGGCAAGGACCTTCGCCGGATGATCCGGATTCCTGGCCGTACGCGGGGGATTGGCTGACGGACATACGCCGATCGGGGGCTGAGAATTACAACGATCCGTGGCGACCCTGAAGGGGAACCCTCAAATCCCACCAGACAAATTGATTCAACCCGACAGCTCGGCGAGCGCCTGATATTCCTTCTCCAACCGTCGCTGCGCTTTGGTACCGAGTCCGCCCAGTACGTCGATGGCGTCCCGGAAGCGGGCGCGCGTGAGATCGCTTCCGAGAATCTCGAGGGAATCGAACAGCGGCAGCGTGACCGAGCGCCCGGAGATCGCGACGAAGATCGGCGCGAGCAGATCGCGAATGCTCAATTGCATCTGAGAGGCAAGCGCATTCAACGTCTCGTGAAGCTCGTCGCGCAGCCAACGATCGGTCAGCGCCTCCAGGCGCCACAGCGAGAACTGCAATACCTTCTTCACCTCGTCCGGTGAGAGCGCCTTGTGGGCGAGGGCATCCCGAGTGAGCTTTGTTGGATCGCCCAGAAGGTAGTCCGCCAAAGGTGCAAGCTCGGCGAGGGTCTCGACACGCTCCTGAATCAGGGGCGTAATCTGCGAGAGATAATCGCGATTCAGCAGCCACGCCTGCACGCGCTCCTCGAACTCGTCTGTGCTGAGCGAGCGAATCCATTGACCATTCAGCCATCGAAGCTTCGTGAGATCGAATACGGGAGAGCCGAGTGACACACGTTCGAGATCGAATACCGCCACCATCGCCTCGAGGGAAAACCGTTCCTGGCCATCCGGCATCGAGAAGCCCATCAAGCCGAGAAAGTTGAGCAGCGCTTCGGGGAGAATCCCGATGCGTCTGTAATAGTCGATGCTCGTCGGGTTCTTGCGCTTCGACAACTTGCTCTTGTCGGGATTGCGCAGCAGCGGAAGATGCGCGAGCACCGGAGGTTCCCATCCCAGGTACCGGTAGAGCAACAGGTGCTTGGGCACCGAGTTGATCCACTCTTCGCCGCGGATCACGTGGCTGATCTCCATCAGATGATCGTCGATTACGTTCGCAAGGTGATACGTCGGCATGCCGTCGGCCTTGAGCAATACCTGCATGTCGATCTGCGCCCAGGGAATCTCCGTTTTACCGCGGAAGTAATCGTGAAACTCGCAATACCCCTCGGATGGAACTTTCATCCGGACCACGCAGGACTCACCCGCAGCGCGACGCGACTCGCTTGCCGATGCTGCGAGGCCGAGGCAAAGCCCGTCGTAGCCGGTCTGTTCCTTGCGCGCTGCCTGCTCGCTGCGAAGCGTAGTCAGGCGCTCGGTGGTACAGAAGCAATAGAACGCGTGACCGTCATCGATCAGACGCTTTGCATGCTCCGCGTAGATCGCCGATCGCTCGCTCTGACGATAGGGCCCGTGATCACCGCCTACGTCCGGTCCTTCATCCCAACTCACCCCCAGCCAGCGCAACGATTGAAGAATCTGGTTCTCGGAATAGGGGTTGCTGCGCTCGCGATCAGTATCTTCGATGCGCATCACGAAGCTGCCGCCATGCTTCTTGGCAAAGCAATAGTTGAAGAGCGCAACGTAGGCGTTTCCGACGTGGGGATCCCCCGTCGGCGACGGCGCGACACGCGTGCGTACAGACATGTGAACCATCCGCGTGAATCGATGTGGGGATTATACGTGCTGGCGGCTGGCGTCCGGAAACTAACCTTCGTCGCGGAATGTAAAGCGAAATCCCACACGCACGGGAATCGGGCGCCCATTCTCGCGCACCGGCTCGAACTTCCAGCGGCGCACGGCAGTCAGGGCAGATCGTTCGAACACACCCTCGATCGATTGATCCTTCACCACGGCGTCCTTGACGCGCCCTCGCTCGTTCACGGTGAACTCCACGTCTACCCAGCCTTCCGCTTCTTCGGTTCTGGGATATTTCGGGTTCACGCGACGCACCGCTTTGAGGTCGGACAACGTCAGCACTTCCTCGAAGATTCCCTGGCGGGCTTTGTGCAGTCGGCGCTCATGGGCGATGTCGCGGGAGAGCTCCGCCACTTTCTTGGAATCCGCCCCGGCCGCCAATGCCCGCTCGAGCCAGGAAGTCGCCTCGGCGACATCGCGATCGTCCAAAGCGCGGCGCGTTCCCGTCAGCAGGCGATCACGCACACGCATCACGCCGCGGCGTGCATCGCGGCTTTTTGGGTGGTCACGTAGGATTCTGCGATAGAGGTCGTAGGCATTGTTCACGTCGGGCGGTGCGAGTCGCCCTTTGGCGTAGGCCTCCGATGCATTCGCGAGACGCGCCTTCAGCGTGGTGCCTCGACTCATCTGGGCGATCGCCTTGGCGAGAAGCCCAAGCTTCGAAAAGCCGGGCTCTACCGCAGAGATCTGTAACAAGAGCTCCTCCGCCTGCTCTCTGTCCTTGTTGGCCATGGCCTTCTCGGCGCTAGCCCAGAGGCCCAATGCGATCTTGTGCATGCCCTGCTTGGCAGCCCTGTGCTCGGGGTCGTAGGTCAGAATCGTGCGGTAGGTCTCCGCGGCGTTGTCCCCCGGAGGCGCCGCGAGCTTGCGCGAAGAGAGCTGACGGAAGGCTTTGTCCGCGAGGATCTGCACGGTTTTCGCGAGCTCGAGACGGTCGTGGAGCCCCACGAGCACACCGTAGTCTGGACGTGCAACCGAGATGGCGGCGATGTAGCGCTCCGCCTCTCCCATGTCGTAGGCTGCAAGGCCTGCATCGGCCTTCTTGGCCATGTTGTCGAGGACGAGATCGAGGCCGTCGAGACCTTCCTTGCTGTATGGGTCCTTCTTCAGGACCTCGAGATACAGATCCAATGCCCCTGCGCCGTTCGCCTCCAGATAGCGCCGCGCATTCAACGCTTCGCTCGCGCGCCGCAGAATGCCGTCCACGTCAGAATTGTCACGTTGGCCGAGCTCGACCGATGAGCTCGAACCATTGCGCTTCGACGTGCCCGTACCCGAGAGATCTATCGGCGGCAGCGATCCGGTGTAATCGATGGGCGCTGGCTGATTGCGTTGCAGCCACATCCAGGCCCCCAGCACCACGACGATCAGAAACAGCCCTCCGGCAAGGACCATGCCTCCGATAGAATCGGTCATGGGATTGACGGTCGAGCTGGGGGCCTCATCCATTGTTCAAACGTCCACGCAAGCCCTGCATGACCCGGCCGATGACGGACACCATTCCACGAGAGCGACGCGGGTTCTTCGGCACGATGTGACGGCGCTTGAGCCACGGATTAGCGCAGAGTCGCTGATGTTTCTTCACCGCGGATTGAATCGAAAGCCGGCATTGGCCACGCGAGATGGGCTTCAGCAGGAAACGGAAGATCTGCCCGTAGTTGATCAGATCGATCAACGACTTCACATCCGAGCGTTCGCTCGCGACGATGGTCACGAGCTCGGGAATCTGCCGCTTGAGCTCCTCGGTGAGTGCGCTCACCGAGCGTTCGTCGTGCGCGAGGTCGGTCACCAGCACCCCCACCGGATTTCTGAACAGAACTTCCAGCGCACCTTTCACATCCTCTGCGGCGTGCACCTTGTGCGCGCCATTGGTGCTTTCGATGATGGTCCGCACCAGCTCCGAGTCGCCGGTGAGCACCACGATGTCGACACCGGGCTCATCGTCCATCCTCGGCATGCTCACGAGGGTATCGGCATCCGGATCGGCGCTCGACGCTTCCTCGAGGGCGGATGGCTCACGGTTCTCCCGCGCAATGCGCGCGGCCAACGAAACGGTCTGCTTGAGCAGATCGGGCCGGCAGGGCTTGTTCAGAAAGCGGAACACCTCGCCCTCGTTGATCGAGCCTTGAATCGCGTTAGCGTCGGCATATCCGGTCAGCAGAATCCGCATGGCATTCGGCGCCAGACGCTTCACGTGGGCCAGGGTCTCGACGCCGGAGAGGCCAGGCATGCGCTGGTCGGTGACGATGACGTCCACCGGCTGCACCTTGAGCAACGCAAGGGCTTCCTTCCCCGAATTCGCGAGATGAACGTTGAAATCGCGCCGGAACAGTGCGCGCATCGAAGTCAGCACCTTCGGCTCGTCGTCGACGAAGAGCACGTGCTGTGCATCGGCGTTCACGACGATGCCCCTGTTGTCGCTAATCTCATGCCGCCTGCTCGCCTTGCTTGCCCTGCTTGCCGTTGATCGGCAGCGTGACGATGAAAGTCGTTCCCTTGCCCTCGTCCGAGCGTGCCTCGATGACGCCTTCGTGCTCGTCGATGATCGATTTGGCAATGGACAGCCCGAGTCCGGTGCCTTGACCCACTGGCTTTGTGGTAAAGAAGGGATCGAAGATCGTCGTCAGCTGATCCTCTGGAATTCCACATCCTGTGTCCTCGATGCGGATCACGACGTTCTCGCCTTCGACGCGTGTCTCGACGACGAGCTTGCCCTTACCGTCCATGGCCTGAGACGCGTTGGTGATCAGGCTCACGAACACCTGATTGATTCGCAACGGCGCGCATTGGATGGGAGGCACCTCCCCCAGACGTTTCTCCACCTCGATGCCGTGCTTGAGCATGTTTCGAGTGATGAGAAGGGTCTTTTCCAACCCGTCGTTGACGTCGAACCAATCTTCGGCCGCGCGATCGAGCCTGCTGAATTCCCGGAGTCCCTGAACCAGCTCACTGATCTGGTCCAGGCCCTCGGCGCTGTCGCCACTCAAGGTGGCGATCTCCTGCACCGTCTCCAACAACACCCCGTCACGATTGAGTTTTTCGAGTAGAGCCATGTGAGTCCTGAGCGCCTGCTTGTCCTTCGCGCCGTCTCGCAGAACCTCGAGGAGTGCCTGGGCAGTCTCTACCCACAACCGGAGCTCGCCGACGCCCTCCTCGACCATGGAGGTATTGTTCCGGACATACAGAAGCGGTGTGTTGATCTCGTGCGCAATCCCGGCAATCAGTTGGCCGAGTGACGAGAGCTTCTCGGCCTGGACCAGCTGAACCTGGGATTCCTTGAGATTCTGATAGGCGTCGCCAAGCTCCTGCGTTCGCTCGTCCACCCGCTCTTCCAGCGAGATATTCAGGGCCCCGAGCCCCTCGTTGGAACGATTCAAGGCGGTGAGGCTCTGCTTGAGACGCCAACCCAGGAGTCCAATCACACCGAAAAGCGCCACCGAATAGACGTTGAGGAGCACCCGTGTCTGCTGCGCTGCGCGCGCGCGTCGGTTGAAGGCACCACGAATGCCGGCATCGAAACGCGTGAGGAGATCCGCCGCGAGGGGCGCGACGATCTCGTCAACGTCTGCGTCGCGTGCACGGCCCTGTTCTACGAGCGTCGTCATCCGCACGATCAGATCTCGTGCGGCCCTTGGAGTGCGGCTGGACATGGCCTCGCTCAGGCTCTTGGCTACCTCATCGGGGGCCGCGCGCGTTGCGGCGCCCGTCACGTCGAGCACATTGAGCACCAAGCGAAACAGTCCATCGGCCTGGCGGCCGGCGCCGTCTCTCCTCATTCGTCTCACGATCGAGGTGCCCTGCGCACGAATTCGTGCCCTCGTTGCAACCACCGCCCCGTGGGCACGTGCGAAATCGAGCGTCGCATCGCGCTGTGCGCGGGACGCGGCTATGTAGACGTCGAGTAAACCTTCGGGGTCCAGCCCCGAACCCAGCACCGATACGCCGATTGAACCGCCGACCACGTCCCGGATCGCGGCCTCCATCGCAGTGACCCAGCCGCCGTCGTCGCGCTCCAACTCCCGCGCCAGACGCAGCGTCTCGTCATTGGTTCGCTCGAGCTCCACCACCATGGACTCGAGGGCCTTGCCATGATCCGCCGCCTCGCGTCGACTGTTGAGGACGACATTGGCAATTCGCTGATGGAGACCGTGGGCCCGAGTGATACTGGCTTGCAGGCGTTCCTCCTGAGCCAGGTCCACCGGCCGAGCCAGGAACATGAGAACACCCAGGAGGCCAACGGCACCGAACCCGACAATGATGCTCAGTATCCGAACGAACACACTGCGTGGCTCCGGCACTACTTGCCATGTTGAAGATTAGAACAATGTGTGACTTTTGGGCCGCAGGCAATCCGGCACGCGACGGGCGCGCCGAACTACCCGACAGAGGGTCTAAATTCCCCTATGTGACCGACACTTAGGGCTAGGATATCAGCGGGTTTCGAGCTTCTCATAGTAGGGCATCTCGATGCTTTTCTCGTCCTTGCCCTTTGGCTCCTCCTCGGCTTTCTCCTCCCGGGAAACATCCGCTCGGGACTGTCCGGTGTCACCGAAAACAGCGTCGAGATCGGTGATGACGTTGATGCAGGCAGGCCGACCCGAATCCAATGCCCGGCGCACGGCGGCACCTATGTCGTCACCTTTCTCGACGAACTCCCCATGGCAGCCGAAGCCCTGCGCCACCTGGTCATAACGACCGTCGCCGAGTTGAGTGACCACAAGTCGGTTGGAGCCGAACATGTGCTGTTGACCGTGAACGCACATGCCCCAGGCCTTGTTGTTCAACACCACCGTCACGATCGGCAGATCGTGTCTCACCATGGTGTCGAACTCCTGGATGTTGAGCCCCACAGCGCCGTCCCCCCACGATGACCACCACGCGCCGATCGGGATGCGCGATCTGCGGCCCGATGGCAAAAGGCATCCCGATTCCAAGACGCCGAGATACCCGTGTCCGGTGTACTGCGCCGGGCGACGCGATCGTGCCACGAGCTCAGCCCACTGGGAGGTCTCACCACCATCACCGCAATATCGTCCACAATGTTGTGATTCGCGAGTAGGCGTCTTGATCATTGTTTTCAAGCCGCCGCCGCTCGATGAGGGATGCTGAGCGCAACCCCTCCGGAGCGGTTGATCTCGGTCAATTGGGTACACCTTGGTGCCCCCATACTTTGCGAAAATAATGTCCCCTCAAGGTCCAGATAAATGAGTGGCTGGAGGGTTGGCGCGATCATCCTTGCGATGCTTTTCGGGCCGTTACGCGCCAGCGCAGAATCGACTGAGCCAGCAATGCTGGAGGTATTCAAGGACGGCAAGGTGGGACTCGACTTCCGCTACCGCTACGAATTTGTGGATGACGATGCATTCAGCAAAGACGCCAACGCATCCACGCTACGCAGCCGTTTGAGGTTCGCATCGGGTACCTATCGAGAGGTGAGCTTCTTCGTGGAGGTGGAAGACGTTCGCGAGCTGAAGCCCGACGATTTCAACAGCGGCGGTGGTACCTCACCGGGTCGTACCCAATACCCGGTCGTGGCGGATCCGCAAGGCACCGAGATCAATCAGGCCTACGTCGACTACTCTGGAATCCAGGATACACGGCTGCGCTTGGGGCGCCAGCGCATCAATCTGGACAACCAGCGCTTCGTCGGTGGCGTCGCGTGGCGCCAGAACGAGCAGACCTTCGATTCCATATCCGGCCGATACGACTCCGAGCGAGTCACCGCCTTCTATGCCTTCGTCGACAACGTCCATCGCATCTTCGGTGAGAGTGTCCCCGCGGGGAAACACGAGCAGGACAACACCCATCTTCTGAACGTCCAAGGGCGCTTTCCCGACATCGGCAACCTCACCGGCTACCTCTATCACATCGACGACGATGACGACTCCACGTTCTCGACCTCCACCTTCGGCATCCGCTTCACCGGCACGCGCGAGATCGGTGAGTATGCGCTGCATCATGAAGGAGAATTCGCGTACCAGCAGGATGCGGGGAACAACCCTGTCTCATACGATGCCATCTATCACCACATCGACGTGGGCGTGAAGCGCGGTTCCTACGACGTAGGCATCGGCTGGGAGGTGCTCGCAGGGGACGACAGCAACCCGGGCGAAGCGTTTCGCACGCCGCTGGCAACGCTGCACGCGTTCAACGGTTGGGCCGACAAGTTCCTGACGACACCCGATGCCGGCCTTTCGGACATCTACGTCAAGTTTCAGGCAAACATCGACAAGGTCATCATCCAGGCGCGCTATCACCATTTCGAGCAGGACGACGGCGGCTCGACCCTTGGCGACGAGCTCGACATCAGGGTGGGACGACCCTTTGGCAATCACCTCAGAGCCGATCTCTTCTACGCCGCGTTCAACGGAGACGACGGATTTTCCGACACCCAGAAGTTCTGGGCGATGATGACGCTGAAGCTCTAACAGGCACGCGTCACAGAACTCTTCTGTGGGAGCGGCTTCAGCCCGGGGCGCGCAGTCGCGAATGTCTCAACTGACGAGCCCGACGATTCGCAGCTAAGTAGGCGCCCCCGGCTAAAGCCACTCCCACACCAGAAATAGTGGCTTCGAAGAGAAGTTCTTCGAGATTCGTGCAAACACGGTCACTCTCTCAGCAGCACACCGATGCGTCGCTCGATGTCTGAAAGCTCGTTCGGACGGAATCCGCGCACCGTGTGACGGATCTGTCCGCGCCGGTCGATCAGGAACCCGGTCGGCACACCATCGATGCCGTACTCGGCAAGAATCCAGCTCTCGGGATCGGAGACGACGGGATAATCCACCGCAATGCGCGCCAGCGTGTCCACTGCGTCCTGGGGCTCCGCGTCGATGTTCACCGCAAGAATCTCGAACCCTTCCGCGGCGCGTGCATTGCGCAGTCGGTTCAGCCCGGGCATCGCCTCGAGACAGGGGTGACACCACGATGCCCAAACGTCCAGATACACGACAGTGCCTCGAAGAGACGACAACGCGAGCCCTTCGGCAGGGGCGCCAAGGAGCGGAAGATCGAAATCCGGCGCCGGCCGTGACTGCGTCATGTCGTCACACCCCCCAAGACCGGCCAGGAGCAACCCTACGAAGGCCGGGATGGCGAGTCTAGTCATGACGAGCGCTCTACGTGGTGAAGCCGGGCGTCGCGAAGTTTCGCTTAGATTCCCTGCCCAGCGCCACCCGCCGCTAGGGATTTTTGATGTACGCGTTCGGCCGCAGGTAAAACCACCAGTTGATCGCTAGGCAGAGCGCGTAGAACAATGCAAACCCGTAGAGCGCGTATTCGGGGACCCCGCGCCAGGTATCTCAGCAAAAATACGGTCGCCGCAATGACCGATTCACCGATTCAGCGCATCGGTATCCGGGTTAATATTGAGTGTGTCGCGCGACGAAGATGATGGGGATGATCGACAGGCGTCTCTCGGTAGCACCGATGATGAAATGGACCGACCGGCACTATCGGCGGATGTTGCGTCTTTGTGCGCCGAACGCCCTGCTCTACACCGAGATGGTGAGTGCCGATGCGCTGCGTCATGGCAATGCCAAGCGTCTGCTCCAGTTCACGCAGGAAGAGCATCCCGTTGCGTTGCAGATCGGAGGTGCCGATCCGAAGGTCCTCGCGTACGCCACGCGACTCGGATTCGAGGCGGGCTACTGCGAGATCAATCTGAACGTCGGCTGTCCGAGCGAGCGAGTGCAACACGGTCGTTTCGGTGCGTGTCTGATGACGGAACCCGAGCTGATTGCCCAGTGCCTGACCGCGATGCGTGAAACCTGTGACGTTCCGGTGACGGTGAAGTGTCGCCTGGGTCTCGATGGCGAGAATCGCTACGAGTTTTTACGGAGGTTCATCGACACCGTGATGCCGTCGTGCGATGCCTTCATCGTGCACGCCCGCATCGCAGTGTTGAACGGGCTCTCGCCCAAACTGAATCGCGAGATTCCGCCACTCGACCCGGCGCGTGTCTACCGCTTGAAGTGCGAACTTCCGGAATTGTGCGTCGTTCTGAACGGTGGAATCGTGAACCTCGGGCAAGCACGTAAAGCGTTGGAGCGCTGCGACGGCATCATGATCGGCCGCGAGGCGTACCACAATCCGTGGTTTCTGAGAGAGCTCAATCGAGCTCTCTTCCCGTCCACCCCCGTGATGCGCGATCGCCACGCTTTACTGGAGGCTTACCTGCCGTATGTAGAATCTGAGCTCGCCACGGGTACGCGGCTCTGGGCGATGGTGCGACACCTGCTCGGCCTGTTCAATGGTCTCCCCGGAGCGCGGCGCTTTCGCCGTCATCTGAGCACCGCGGCACGCGTCGCCGACGCAGATGCATCTACACTCACCTATGCCGCGCGCATGGTGTCTCGGGAACTCGACAATACCTATGTTCGAACGCCTGAAGCAGCTCTTTCGTGACGAGCTCCAGCAGGAGGACCAGGACGAGGAAGCCCAGCTCAGACTCGCCCTCGCCGCACTCCTGTTCGAAGTCATCTGGGCCGACCATCAGATCGACGAGCGGGAGCTCGAAGCGCTGAAGCGCGGGCTGACGCAAGGATTCGGAATCGATCCTGCTCAGGTGGAAGCTCTCGTCGAGCAGGCTCACGCCCACATCAAAGAGGCCACGTCCATCTACCCCCTCACCCGGCTCGTGATGGAGCGCTCATCCGAGGAAGAGCGCCGCGAGCTCGTCACTCAACTCTGGCAGGTGGCGCTCGCGGACGCTGTGCTCGACAAGTACGAGGAACACACCATCCGCAAGATCGCGGATTTGCTCTACCTCAGCCACGCCGATTTTATCGCCGCCAAACGCGAAGCCCGTACACGCCTTGGCGGCGACAGCTGAAGAGGGTGTTTGAACCGCACCCTCTGACCGGCTACCTCGCGCAGGGATTCTTCACCGCGCAGGGGTTACATGGATTGCATGGATTCGTCTTGCCCATGCACGGATTGGCAGCAGCGCACGGATTACACGGATTCATTTTGGCTGCACACGGGTTGCACGGATTCATCGACGTTCTGGCCATGCAGGGATTTGCTGCGTAGGCCGTGACGTAGCCTTTCTGTGCGACGTCGGTGGAATACGCAGCGAGCGCGGCGAGCTCTTTCGACTCCCACGGCAACGCCTCGGACTGCATCGGCACCACCATGCAGAGCTGCACCATCTCATCGATCTGGACTTCTCCGAGATTCGCTTGCACCAAAGCCATTTCCACCTTGTGGGGATAGGGCTCGGCAAAGGTTGCAAGGAATGCCTGATTATTCATGTGACAGGTGTTGCACGACAACCCGTTTGTGCTCAGATTGGTATCCTTCCACAGCTCGCCACCTTGCGCGATGAGCTCGGCCCGAGCCGCTCGATAAGGCTCGGTTCCCTCGGGGCGCCTCACCTTGCTCGGATCCACCTGAGCTCTCGACGCCGCGCAGGGATTCGCAGCAGCGCAGGGATTGACAGCAGCGCAGGGATTGGCAGCTGCACACGGATTAACGGCAGCTGCACACGGATTTTCCGCCCGCGACATCCGCTGCGGCTCGCTCTGCTCGGAACAGCCCCAGACGAACGTGAGCACTAGCAAGCTCACTATCCAACGCCAACGTCTCAATGCAATGTGATCATTCATCTCTCTCGAATCTCCCAATGATTCCGCTACCAGCGGGTTGAAAAACAGGCTGACAGCTTCTGGCCATCGACCGCGGCCATGAATGGCTTGCGTAAATCAAACACGCAAGTGTGTGTTCCCCGCGCATCCTCCGCGCGACTTCACCGCGCGTCCTCCTGCGCGACTTTCCCCGCATTTTCTCAGAGTCTCAGCGTAGAGCGAACTCCTTCTGATACAGCGTGTAGATCGACGCCTGCGTGGCGGCGAGCGCGCTCTGAAGCTCGGCGCGGCCCGTACCACCACGGCCACCGGCCAGCACCGATTCGAAGAACTGCCGATAGAAGTGATCGGGATGCACTTCGACCGTGATACGAAGCCGTCCTGCTTGCGCCGGCACGCGCTGCTCGTAGACCACCGAACGCTTTTCCCCGGGGGGGATGCGCGTATCGAAGAGCTCCTGTGACAGGTTGAGCGTCACCTCGCGCCCGATGGTGGCCTGCTGAACCGTTGCCGGAAGCACCCGCGCTTCCATGTCTAGTAGCTCGCCGCGAACGAATACCTTCGGCGTGACATAGGTGGGAAAGTAATGGCCGACACCCGTGTTTGCAACGGTGATGGTGGCGGCGACCACGTCGCCCTCCTGATGGTCCCCCGACGCGATCTCGACCCGTATCTCAACACCCTCGGCCACCATCGTCCGATCATGAATGCCGCGCCAGAGGTGGCGTCGCTCAGGCATATGGCAATCCTGACAATGGATGCCCTGCGCCGGATACGGACTCGCCCTCCACTCCTCGAATGTGTTCTCGATCAGCTTGCCGTTCAGCGCGAACTCCCCCGGTTCGAACTGATGACAGCCCCGGCAGAAGTCGCCCTTTGTGAACGCCGTCTGGACGCTGAAGCCATCGTGCGGAAGTGGCGCTCCAGGATCGCTGGCAGCGATGCTGTCATCCCGCGGCGGAGGCCCGAAGCGCCGATGATTTCTCACATGGCAAGCTGCGCAGACAAGGCCCTGCTGCTGCAGCACCGGGTCGTACAACGCGTCGGAAACGCCTGAATGGGTGCCTCCCATCTGCTCCGCAAGCGGTGCATGACAGCCCTGACAGAACTCAGCGTCCGCAGACCCCATTTCGATAAGCTGACCCCAGATCCCCGGTCCCATCGACTTCGCATGCAGGCTCGTTTGCCAGTCCTGGTATTGCTGCAGATGGCAAGCCCCGCAGGATTCCGGTGCGAGGGACGATTCAAGGGTTGAGAAGTGCTCCGGGGGCGGACCCTGTGGGGGAATCGGCTTCCAATGGTTAGCCAGAAAGGCTGTCTCGGCCTCGGTGGTGGGTGCGCGTCCCGCGGTCTCTGCACGTCCCGCGGTTTCTGCACTCCCGGTGGGCTCCCGCCCATCGACACGCTCGTCACAACCGGGCAATAGCGTGACCCAAGCGATGATGAAAAATATTCGGCTCGCCGCTGCCACCATGCCTGAGGCTCGGAGTTGCACAAAAGGACGCCGGGCGATCGAGGATCGCCCGGCGCATCATATTGCCTACCGTATTACAACGGCACCCTATTCAGTTCCCGCAGGCGAACTTGCTTCGCCGCAGCGTTGGAGGAAATTCGCCCGGATGGCGAATTTCGGGACAGGAACTAGCTAGTGACGCGCACAGGGATTTCTCATGCCGCACGGGTTGCAGGGGTTC
>JAPULC010000446.1 GCA_027295305.1 Gammaproteobacteria bacterium | reverse complement strand
GCGCGCCAGGCGGCTGAGAGCGAGCTCGCCTAGCTTATCTAGCTTCCGCCCGGAAACTAACTCCGGGGCATGGATGCCCCGGCAAAACCCGCTCTTTGCGGACTCTCTTTAAGAAGAGCACGCAGCAAAAGCAAGGGTTTTGGGAGCGAAGGCGAATTTACTTCGCCGGAGCGTGGGAAGAAATTCGCCCGGACGGCGAATTTCTGGACAGGCGATAGATAGACGGAGAGGGTTGATGACCGGACCGCTGAACGGCATTCGGGTGCTCGATCTCACGAGCATGATATCGGGCCCCATCGCAACGATGATGTTGGGCGACCAGGGGGCCGACGTCATCAAGGTCGAGCCGCTGACTGGGGATCTCGTGCGCGGGTTGCGGGCCGACGGTGCGGGTGGCTTGTCGGCGATGTTCATTTCGTCGAATCGCAGCAAGCGTTCCTTGGCCTTGAATTTGAAAGATCCTGAGGGGCTCGAGCTTCTGAAGAGGCTGATCCCTACGACCGACGTGCTCGTGCAGAATTTCCGTCCGGGGGCCATCGAGCGCATGGGGCTCGGCGAGGATACCGTTCGAGCCTTGCGCCGGGACATCGTGTACGTGTCCATCAGCGGATATGGTGAGACAGGGCCCTACGCGCACAAGCGCGTTTACGATCCCATGATCCAGGCGCTTTCCGGCTTGACCTCGATTCAGGCGGATGCGGCAACTGGACGTCCAAAGATGGTGCGCGTCATCGTTCCCGACAAGCTCACCGCAGTGACGGCGGCGCAAGCCATCACGGCGGCGCTTTTCGCACGGGAACGCACCGGCAAGGGCCAGCACATCAAGCTCGCGATGCTCGATACGATGGTGGCGTTTCTGTGGCCGGAAGCGATGACCGGCTACACCTTCGTCGGACGTGAGGTGCATACCTCACGCTCACAGCTCACGCAGGATCTCATCTACGAGACCGTCGATGGCTACATTACCGTCGGCGCGGTGTCGGACACGGAATGGAAAGCCTTGTGCCGTGCGCTGGACAAGTCCGAGTGGCTGGAAGACGAACGCTTCAAGACCCTGGGTGACCGATCGCGCAACATCAAGGATCGGTTGGATCTGACTGCGGACACATTGAAGGGCAATACGAGCGAATACTGGCTAGCGCGCCTGGATGCTGAGAGTGTCCCGTGCGCACCGGTGCTCAGCCGTGCCGAGGCGATCGAGCACGAGCAGATCCGCGCGAACGAGCTGATTCGCGAGCTCGAGCATCCCGTGGTGGGCACCATTCGCCAGCCGAGACCGGCGGCGCGCTTCGATGAGACGCCGTCCGACATCCAGCGCCATGCGCCTTCGTTGGGCGAACACACGGAGGAGATCTTGCGTCAGGAGTTGAATCTCGACAGCGACGAGATCGAAAAGCTGCGCTCTGGAGGAACGATTCTGGTGTGGGAGCGGCTTTAGCCGGGGGCGCCTACTTAGCCGCGAATGCGGCAGCCCTCGAATCGTAACCGTCCGCGGCTGAAGCCGCTCCCACAGAAGAGTTCTATGCCACGTGCCTGTGTGCGCGAAATTGTGCCTGGCACAATTTTGTGGAGGTGCTCAGCGAAGCGATAGGGTCTTCGAAAGGGCGCGCGAAATCTGCAGCGAAAGATCGGCCAGATCGAAGGGTTTACGCACGTGGCCTGCGGCACCGGCCCGCTCCAGCTTCTCGAGCTCCGTCGACTGGGTATAGCCCGACATCAGCAGCACCCGCACGTTGGAGTTCAGCTTCTTGAGCTCCGCAAACGCGCTCTGCCCGTTCATCCGGGGCATGTTGAGATCGAGCAACACGAGATCCACGTCTCCGTCCCGCTCGCGGTAGACCTCCAACGCTTCTATCCCGTCGCACGCAGGCACGGGTGTGTAACCAAGGCGACTCAGCATGTCTTGGAGGAGCGTGCGAAGTGCGGGCTCGTCCTCCACCACCATCACGGTTCCCGTGCCCATCACCAGCTTGGTGTTGCGTGGTCGTCCAGGCTGGCGCCGTTCCTCGCAGACCGGCAGATAGAGATGGAAGGTGGTGCCTTCGCCAGGGTGGCTGTCGACCTCGATGCCGCCCTTCAACGAGTTGACGGTGCCGTAGACGGCGGCGAGGCCAAGACCGGTTCCTCGTCCTGCCCCTTTGGTGGTAAAGAAGGGCTCGAAGATTTTCTCGAGCAATTCCTCCGGAATCCCCACGCCGGTGTCGCTCACGGACAGACGTAGATGTGCCCCGGGAGCGATATTGGTGTTCTGGCCCGCGCAGAATTCTTCGTCCACCTGCACGAGCTTGGTCCTGATGGTGATGTTGCCGCCGTCGGGCATCGCATCCTGGGCGTTGATGCACATGTTGATCAGTGCATTCTCGAGCTGTGCCTCGTCGCCGAGAACGAGTCCAGAGCGGGCCTCGAGATGCCGCACGATTTCCACCCGCCGATCGAGGCTACGTTCGAGCAGCGCAACGGCGCTGTGTATGACGTTGTGCAGCTCCACGGGCCTCAGCTGCAAGGGGCCACGACGAGCGAACAACAGCAACTGATTGGTGAGGTCCGCTGCGCGACCGGTCGCCTTGATGATCTGACGCCCGTATTCCTGCACTCGCGCCAAGTCTTCGTGCTCGAGGAGCACGAGCTCTGCGAATCCACTGATCCCGGCCAACAGATTGTTGAAGTCGTGGGCAATGCCGCCGGCGAGCTGGCCGATGGCCTCCATCTTCTGCGACTGACGAAGCTGTTCTTCGATCTTCTTGATCTCGCTCATGTCGATGAGATAGAGCAGTGCACAAGCCACCCCGCTGATGTGGCTTCGGGTCGCAGAGACCAGCACCGGCATCGTGCGGCCATCGGTGGTGTGAAGGCGAGTCTCGAACTCGGTGACCGTGTCTTGTTCGCGAATGCGTGCGTGCAGCTCTTCGCAATCTTCCGGGTTGACCCAGAAGTCCGCCCTGTCGGCAAGGCTCACCTCTTTGGTGCGGCCGAACAGGGAGTGCCACGTATCGTTGGCGTCGAGAAGGGTCAGGTCGTCGCGACGTACGATGCCGATCGCCGCCGGGCTACTTCGGAAGAGCGTGGCGAACTTCAGCTCGCTTTCGCGAAGAGATGACTTGGCCACTTCCTCGGCCGTAATGTCGGCAATGTTCACCACCGCACTGTCTTCCTCCTCGGTATCGAGCAAGCCGGCCGTTGCACGGCCGAGAAACGTCGTGCCGTCTCGACGACGGAAGTGAGCTTCGAACGAGCGCACCTGGTGCTGGCGCCGCAGCTGATCGAGAAACTCGTCGCGCCGACCCGGATCGTCCCAGAAACCGATATCCATCATGCTTCGGCCTTCAACCTCGTTGC
>JAPULC010000445.1 GCA_027295305.1 Gammaproteobacteria bacterium | reverse complement strand
CAACGACAAAAACCTTTCGCGCATATGCCCAATGCTGGGGATACGGTCCCGTTCCTGTGTGATGGTGGGCGGTGAGGGGGTCGAACCCTCGACCCACGGGTTAAAAGCCCGCTGCTCTACCAACTGAGCTAACCGCCCGTTCGAGGAAGCGCCGGTAGTTTAAAGAGCCGCCTTGGAAAAACAAGGCGGCTCACCATCTCGATCTCACTACGCGTAGCGGGTGCAGTCGGCGACGCCGGCTTCCTCGAAGCCCTCGCGGCGAATTCGACAGCTGTCGCAGCGCCCGCACGCGCCGCCGTGATCGTCCGGCTGATAGCAGGACACGGTCAGCGAATAGTCCACGCCGAGCTCAATGCCGAGGCGAATGATGTCGGCCTTCGTCAGCTCGATCAGCGGGGCGTTGATGCGAAACCGCCTGCCTTCGACCCCGGCCTTCGTCGCCACCTGGGCCAGCGCCTCGAAGGCCTCGATGAAGGCCGGCCGGCAATCCGGATATCCCGAGTAGTCGACGGCGTTCACACCCACGAATAGTTCCTGGGCCCCCAACACCTCGGCCCATCCAAGAGCCAGCGAGAGAAATACCGAATTTCGCGCCGGCACATACGTGAGCGGAATGCCTTCGGTGGGCGAGACGGGCACCTCGATCGCGTCGTCGGTGAGGGCCGAGCCGCCGAGTTCGCGCAGATCGACCCGCACGATCTTGTGCTCCACCGCGCCGAGCGTAGATGCAACGCGAGCAGCAGCAACGAGCTCCGCGGCGTGTCGCTGACCGTAATCGACGCTGAGCGCGTGCACGTCGAATCCCGTTTTCACGGCGCTCGCGAGCACCGTGGCGGAATCGAGGCCCCCTGAAACGAGGCACACGGCTTTGGCGCGTTCACTCATCGTCCGCGCTCATCGCCCCACAAAAGCTTGTGGAGCTGAATCTGGACACGCACCCGAAGCCTGTCCTCGAGCACCCACTCGGCAAGCTCCCGAGCTTCGAGCTGGTCATAGCTGGGGGAGAACAGCACCTCTGCCACGCGCGGGCAGAGATCGTACTCGTCGAGCTTCATGCGCGCCCACTCATAGTCACCCCGATCGCAGATCACGAATTTCACCTGATCTTCTGCACCGAGATGCTCGATGTTGGCGTAAAGATTGCGATGAGATTCCCCCGAACCCGGAGTCTTGAGATCCATCACCTTCACCACCCGGGCGTCGACATCGCTGACGTCGACCGCTCCGCTCGTCTCGAGTGAAACCGAATAACCAAGATCGCATAGGCGCGCCAGCAGCGTGATGCAACCGAGCTGCGCCAACGGCTCCCCGCCTGTGACCGTCACATAGCGCGGCGAATATCGTGCGACGTCCGTGAGGATCTCGTCGATCGCCATCTGCGTTCCGCCGCTGAACGCGTACGCCGTGTCGCAATACTGACACCGCAGTGGACACCCCGTCAGGCGTACGAACACCGTGGGCAATCCCATGGTGGCGGTTTCCCCTTGAAGGGAATGAAAGATCTCGGTGATACGTAACTGGCTCACTGGAAATCCCAGCAGGGCCGTTGAGGGACGGAGGATGATGCTGGAATTATTGTTATTGGTCCATCTGGCGCTCGAGAGACGCGGCGAGTCGAGCCGCGGTCGTGCCGCCATAGTCGTTCCGAACACGATCCAGATATTCGCGCGCACGATCCATGTCGCCGATCTGACGATACACCACCGCGAGCTTGTACATGGAATCCGAGGCCTTCTGGTGACGCGGGTAGAGATTCACCACCTGGACGAACGACTGGCGCGAGCGCTCCAGGTCGGGTGGCTCAACCACCAGATAGATCTCTCCAAGCCAGTACAATGCATTGGCGGAGTATTGACCGCTCGGGAAATCGGCGAGCAACGCATGGAACGCATCGATGGCTTCCGGGAAGCGCTTCTCGCGCGTGAGATTGAACGCATTCGCGTAAGCGGTGCGCTCATCGGTGCCCACCGGCACGACTTGGGTGGGCTCGCCACCTTGCTTCGACTCGCCACCCCCCGCGCGGAGCTGCCCGAGCTCGCGATCGATCTGCAGATACTGCTCTTTTTGATCCTGTGCAAGGCGCCCGAGGCGATGTGACTGCTCCTCGACGAGACCGCGCAACTCCTGCACCTCCTGCTGCAGGAGTTGAAGCTGATAGAAGAGCGTGCCGAGTCCGGAGACATCGGCTTCATCGCGCGCCACGTCCAAGTCGTAGAGACTGCCGCGCTGGGTGACGCCGGGAGCCATTGGCTCCGAGCGCTCCTCCACCGGAACCCCCGCGTGCGCGAGCGTTGCCAGACTCAACATCAGAGCCGCGGTCTGCTGGAGATTCGCCTTCATGGCGATATTGCCTTCCAGGCGCTGTTACTGATAGATGACCTCGCCGCGCCGATTCTTCGACCAGGCAATCTCGTCGTGACCCGGATCCACGGGCCGCTCTTCGCCGTAGCTCACCACCTCGATCTGACCGCGACGCACACCGTTGGCGATGAGGAACGTCGACACCGAGTCGCCTCGGCGCTCACCCAGCGCCAGGTTGTACTCGCGCGTGCCGCGCTCGTCGGTGTGGCCTTCGACCACGATCGTCCTATCGGGATACTTGCGCAGAAACTCGGCATGCAAGCGCAGAATCGAAATGTCCTGCCGCAACAAGATGGATTCGTCGAAATCGAAGTAGACCGTGCGCCCCAGCGGATTGCCGAACTCGTCGAGGGGATTACCGAACGCATCTTGATCCATCGGCTCCGGCTCGATGAACGCGGGCTCCTCGTCCGGGATGTCAGGTTCCATCTCGAAGGGTTCGTCCGGCGGAGGCATCACCGGTTCCGGCTCGGTTGTCCCGCAGCCCGCCACCATGAAGGCGGCAAACATCACTGCAAGAAGTCCACGCAGCGTCGTCGTCATCATCTTCCACTCCTAGTCATGGGGATCGATATCTCAAGGCCCGACGGCGGCGCCGAGATACGGCGACCAGGCTGGCTCACGCACGTCTCCTAGTGCTGAAGGCAAGCGGTATTTCACCTGTCCGTCAATCGACACGACCGCTAGTATACCCCGCCCCTCTGCCAGCGTGGCATAAATCAGCATGTCACCGTTGGGTGCAACGCTGGGAGATTCGTCGAGGTTGGTCTCGGTGAGCACGCGAATCCTTCCGCTTTCGAGATTCATGAGCGCGATATGAAAAATTCCTTTCGTTCGATGCACGAAGACGATGTGCTTGCGGTCGGGGAGCATCCGCGCCCGGGCATTGTAGTCGCCTACGAACGTCAATCGTTCAACCAATCCGTTGGCAAGCGTGACCTTGTAGATCTGTGGCTTGCCGCCACGGTTAGAAGTGAAAATTAGCGCATTACCGTCAGGCGTCCAGCTGGGTTCGGTGTCGATGGCATAGTGTCGCGTCAGGCGCTCGAGCCTGCGACTCGCGAGATCCATCAGATAGATTTCCGGATTGCCGTCACGCGACAGCACCAGCGCTAGCCTGGTGCCGTCCGGCGACCAGGAAGGGGCGCTGTTGAGACCCCGAAATCCAGTGAGCTTGACGCGCTCATCGCTACCGAGATCATGAAGATAAATAGCAGGTCGTCCACCCTCGAAAGACACGTAAACGATCCTGCGCCCATCGGGCGACCACTCCGCCGACAGCAGCGGCTCATTTGAATCGACCAGCGTACGTTCCCGCGCGCCGTCCGAGTCCGCGAGCTTGAGCTGAAAACGCACATCGGGCGTGCCCACATTCTGGGCAAGCACATAGATGATGCGCGTGGAGAACGCCCCGGGAATACCGGTGATCTCCTCATATATCTCATCGCTCACGTGATGGGCAAAGTCGCGCAAATCGCTAACCGTGGTCTCGACGCGTTCCATCAACATCAACTCTTCCTGAGCAACATCGAACAATCGGTATTGCAGCTCCACGCGACCTTCCAAACCCGAGCCCAGGGTACCGATGAGAAGATACTCGACGCCCTGCAC
>JAPULC010000444.1 GCA_027295305.1 Gammaproteobacteria bacterium | reverse complement strand
GCCGGTGCCCGAGGTGTCGCGCGAGCAACGCGAGGCGCTGCCGGCGCAGCTCGCCGAGATCATCATGCCGAAGCCCAAGGTCAAGCCGCCTCCGCCGCCTAAACCGAAGCCCAAGGCCAAGCCGAAGCCCAAGCCGAAGCCCAAGCAAGTCGCCAAGCCGAAGCCCAGGCCGAAGCCAAAGCAGGTCGCCAAGCCGAAGCCGAAGCCCAAGCCCAAGCCGAAGCAGATCGCCAAGCCGAAGCCCAAGCCCAAGCCCCAAAGCGTGGCATCGGCCCGTCAGAAGGCGAAAGCCTCAGGCGTGCTCGCGTTTCGCGACCAGCTTGCCGACATGCGTGAGGCGCTCGACGTGAACAAGCTGAATACGGGCGCCATCCAGCGCGGAAGCGGAAGGGCGGCCCGCGCGGATCGGTCGCTGATCACGGCAAAGCACGGCGGACGCAGTGCGGGGGTGAACATCGCAGCGCTGTCGCGTGAGACCGGCGGGGTCGCACTCTCGGGACGTGAGACCACGCGGGTGCGAGCGCCGAGGGCCGAGGTCGGCGGCGGGAGTGGCGCGCGTCGAACCGGTGGCAGCGGCGCCAGAGGAGCCGGGCGCAGCATCGAGGACATCCGCAGGGTCTTCGATGCGAACAAGGGTGCGATCTATTCGATCTACAACCGCGCGCTGAGGAAGAACCCCTCGTTGGAGGGCAAGCTCGTGCTGGAGCTCACCATTGAGCCGTCGGGGGTGGTCTCGAACATCCGGGTGATCTCCTCGGAGATGAACGACAAGGCTCTGGTGGCGAAGCTCGTGAGCCGCATCCAGATGTTCAATTTCGGCCAACGCTCCGTGTCGAGGACGAAGATCAACTATCCGGTGCACTTCCTGCCGACGTAACGAAGTTGGTGCCAGGCACGCGTGCCTGGCACCCAATCAAATCTCCGCCAGACCCTTGTCCGCCATGCGTTGACGGTGGGACTCGATGTTGAAGAACGGCCACAACACGAGAAACGCAACGTTGAAGCCGGCGGCAACGTACAACATTCCGGACGCGTCGAGGAAGGGATCCATCCCGGCAGCCATGGCGTTGCCTGCGGCGAGCGCGAGGTTCGCGCTTGCCATGTAGATCGCAAACTGCGAGGCGGCCACCCGCGGCGAGCAGATGTTCATGAAGATGGCGATGATCGACACGGTGACCACCTGGCTCAGCATGGCGTTGGCGACGATGACGCTCTGCAAAAACCACGGCTCGACCCAGAGGTGTTGCAGCACGGGGACCGCTCCAATCACGAGGGCCTTTCCGAGAATGGCGAGGGCCAGCGCGCCGCGGGCGCCGTAGATGTCGACGAACGGCGCGATCATGACGCCGAAGATGGCAGATACGATGGCTGAGATCGCCACCCAATCTCCCCAGCTCTGCTCGGCCCACCCAAGCTCTCCCACCGTCAGAATCGGCAGCACCGCTCCCAGAATACCGCTCGATGCACGCTGCAGGAACTCGACGGTCACGAGCAGAATGCTCATCGGAAGAATCAGCGAGCGTCCCAGGTCTGAAAATATCGGTCGCCATTCGTGCACCTGAAGCGACTCGGCATGCGCCGAGGGACGTCCGGGGGTCCAGGGCAGCAGGCGCTCCTCGCGACGTTCGCGGAAGAGCAGCGGCACGAGCATGATCAACAGCACGGCGCCGCACATCATGAACCCGGCTGACGCGAGGCCGTAGTTGACCAGCAGGTAGGTGCCGCCGGATGCGGCGGCCGCTGCACCGAGGGCCTGGCCCCCGAACATGAAGGCATTTGCGCGAGCCCTTTCGTCGTGTGGCAGAACGTCGATCGCCATACCGTCGACGGCGACGTCCTGCAGCGCGGCGAAGCCGTTCGCGACGAACCCTGCCGCCGCGAGCAGCGCAAGGTTGTTTTCCGGATCCGGCACGAAGGCGAGCAGGATCATCGCAAACGTCAGCCCGATCTGTGCCCCGATCACCCACGGCCGGCGCCGCCCCATGGGGAGAAAAGTAAAGCGATCCATGATCGGGCCGGCAACGAGCTTGAAACTCCAGGGCAGAAAGGCGATGGCCATGTAGCCGCCGACCTCGCCGATGGATGCGCCTCGCGCGGCCAACCATCCCGGTATCGAGATCGAAAAAAGAGCAGAGGGCAATCCCTGGGCGGCGTAGAGGATGGCGAAGGCAGCGAAGCGAAGGTAACGGTGATCTGCGAGCGCAGGGAAGTTCGATGCGGCTGCCGGCATGGCGGCGAAGCATAGCGGGTTTCGTTGGACGGCGCTGGATGCGGACGGCCATTCCCGCTGTGTTAAATTCCCGGCGCGGGGGATACCCACGATGATTCGGACAATGCTCGTAGCTGCAGCGCTCGCCTGCTCAGTTGGCATGAACGCGAAGGCGCTTGCGGGAGAGGGCGCATTGTTCGACTCGCACGATCCGCTTGCGTTAGTGCTGGAAGCGCCCTGGCGCAGGATCATGCGTAAGCGCAAGGACGATCCGGCACATGAGGGGGAGCTTCGCTATGAGGGCCCTGACGCGAGCCACGCACTTTCGGTCGATGTCGGGTTGCGGGGCCATTCGCGTCTCGAGTTCTGTCGTTTCCCGCCCATAAGCCTCAATTTCAAACGCAAGCAGGCGACGGGCACCGTGTTCGACGGGCAGAACAAGCTCAAGCTCGTGACGCAATGTGCGTCGGGCTCCAGGTACCGCGATCACTTGCGCCTCGAGTACATCGTCTATCGAACGCTCAATCTGCTGACGCCCCAGTCGTTTCGCGTGCGCTGGGTGGAGATCCGGTACGTCGATTCCGAGGGCAAGAGGCGCGACAAGGCGGAGCCGGGGTTTTTCATCGAGGACGAAGCACGCATGGCCAAGCGTCTCGGGCTCGAGCGGATCTCTGCAAAACGACTCGACCCACGACACGTCGATGAGCACTATCTCGGCGTGATCACGCTGTTTCAGTTCATGATCGGCAACACCGACTGGTCGATCGTCACCGGACTGCGTGGCGAGGATTGCTGCCACAACGGCAAGCTGCTTGGGAGCTCCGGGGTCGAGTCGGACCTCATCGTGGTGCCCTATGACTTCGACCAGGCTGGGCTCATTGATGTCGACTATGCCATCCCCTACGAGAAGCTCGGCATCACCGACGTGAAGCAGCGGCTTTACCGCGGCTTTTGCCGCACCAGCGCGCGCCTCGACGAGATCATTGACCAGTTCGCGACCGAGCGCAGCGCAATTCTCGGCTTGCTCGACGCCGTGGAGCTGTCGGCTTCATCCAAGCGCAAGGCGGTGCGTTATCTGGAAGGATTTTTCGACATCATCGGCGAGCCCGAAGACGTGGAGCGGCGGATCGAGCGAAAATGCCGCGGCACTTGATCAGCCGCGGCACCTGATTAGTAGCGGTACCTGATAAGCCGCGGCGCTGGATAAGTCGGGAGGAGACTGTGACGCCTTACGAAGAGCTGGAATCACGCTTCAGAGAGCTTGGCCACCTTGGCCACGCGCAAGCCATGCTCGGCTGGGACGAAGCCGCGATGATGCCGCCGGGTGGCGGCGAGGTGCGCGGTGAAGCGATGGCGGTGGTGGCCGCCATTGCGCATCAGAAGCTCACCGATCAGGCGCTGGCGGGTTTGCTAGACCAGGCGGAAGGAAGCAACGAGCGACTGAATCCCTGGCAGCAGGCCAACGTGCGTGCGATGCGTCGCTCCCAGCGGCGTGCGAACGCAGTGCCGGAGTCACTGGTACGTGCGAAACATCTGACCACGGCCCGGTGCGAGCAAACGTGGCGCGTCGCCCGCGCCAACAACGACTGGCCGGCGGTGAGCGGACTGCTCGAGGAGGTACTCAATCTCACGCGCGAGGAAGCCCAGGCGCTCGGTGAGACGCTCTCACTCGAACCCTACGATGCACTTCTCGACGGGTACGAGGCGGATACACGCGCCGAGGCGGTGGCGGAAGTGTTCTCGGAGCTCAAGGCCTTTCTTCCCGGATTCCTCGAACGGGTGATCGAGCATCAACAGGCGCCCCTGCCCCTCACGGGGCCCTTCGGAGAAGCGCAACAGCACGCCCTCGGGGAAGCGATGATGCGTGCGCTTGGCTTCGATTTCGACCATGGACGCCTGGACGTGAGCCATCATCCATTCTGTGGCGGCGTGCCGGATGACACGCGGATTACGACCCGCTACAACGCGGATGACTTTCTCGAGTCGATGATGGCGGTGCTGCACGAGACCGGGCACGCGCTCTATCAGCAGGGCCTTCCAGCGGATTGGCGCCATCAACCGGTAGGCAGGGCCCTCGGGGCGGCGGTGCACGAGAGCCAGTCGCTGTTCGTCGAGATGCAGATGGCGCGCAGCCGCGCGTTCATCTCGTTCGCTGCTCCGCACATCCACGAGCACTTCGATGCGAACGCGAACGACCCGGCGTGGAGCGTGGACAATCTGTATGCGTTGGCGACCCGCGTTCGGCCGGGCTACATCAGGGTGGATGCCGACGAGGTCACCTATCCACTGCACATCATCCTGCGCTTCGAGCTGGAGCAAGCATTGATTTCCGGCGATATGACGGTGACGGACATTCCCGATGCCTGGAACGAGTACATGACACGGCATCTAGGGCTCTCCACGAGCGGGAATTTCAAGGACGGGTGCATGCAGGATGTCCACTGGTTTGCAGGGCTCTTCGGTTATTTCCCGACATACACCCTGGGGGCCCTCACGGCGGCCCAATGGTTCGCCTCGGCAAGTCGTGCGAATCCGAGGCTCGAGCAGCAGATCGAAGCGGGAGAATTCGCGCCGTTGGTGCAGTGGTTGCGGACCCACATCCACGGCCGAGGGCAGCTCGAGAGCGCCCGGGAACTGCTCACCGAGGTCACGGGCGAAGCCCTCGATACAGGCTATTTCAAGGCGCATCTCGAACGGCGTTATCTGTCAGGTTAGCCCCGGCGTCACAGCGCAAACACGCCCTTCAGCGGCCGTTCAAGCGCTCCCTTTCGCCCTCATTCAACCGTTTTGTTGAATTAGCTGTAAGCTGCGGCGTGCGGGGGTTCTCTGTGGTTCTGGGATCTCCATCGCGGCACCGTGCGTAGCCTCTGAATAGACTCGTTCACCTCGATGGATTTTGGGCCCAGATGGGGTCCCAACAGGGGTGCGAAGATGGAATGGATAGTCATCCCAGCCGCAAGCAGCGTCGCAGTGGCGCTTGCCGTCGTGATCGGTCTGTTTGTCCGACGCCCCCAGAGGCGAACCATTGAGGCCGGGCAATATCCCTATCGCGTCCAGCCTTCCGTGTTCTCCACGTCGGAGCGCACGTTTCTCGGTGTGCTCAATCGAGCCGTGGGGGATACCTACGAGGTGCTCGGCAAGGTGCGTGTGGCCGATGTCATCGCGCCCAAGAACGACCTCTCCCAGCAAGTCTGGAAGGAGGCGTTCGATCGCATCTCGCGGGTGCATTTCGACTTCGTGCTCTGCCACAAGGACAACCTGCAACCCGCCGCGGTGGTGGAGCTCGACAATGGCGCGGATCGCGATCGTTTCGGCGCAGAGAATCTGTTCCTCGATCGTGCTGCCCACGCCGCGCAACTCACGGTGATTCGCTTCGAGGAGAAGGGCAGCTACAGCGTGAACGCCGTGCGAGGCAAGGTGTTGAAAGGCCTGAATGCACCGGTGATGGAGCTCACCGAACGCATCGAACCTGCCGCCTGATTCGAGCCCTCGCCCCCGATTGCGGTTAGCATTGCATCCCATGCGGGATGCGATTCAGATTTGCGGCATTTGCGATCGCGAAGAAGCCGAGCTGGTGATCGCGAGCGGGGCCGAGTTCATCGGTTTTCCGCTGCGTTTGGGGGACGGGCGCGAAGATCTCTCGGAGGCGGCAGCGCGCGATATCGTGAACGCCATCGGGCACCGTGCACAGTGCGTTGTCATTACCTACCTTTCGATTGCGCAGATGATTGTCGAGCTTACGGACTTTCTGGGTGTTGGCTGGGTGCAGCTCCACGGCCCGATCACCGCGCGCGAGCTCGAACGATTGCGCAGCGCTCGCCCGGCGCTCCAGGTGATCAAGAGTCTGGCGGTGCGCGGGAACGATCCGCAGCCCCTCATCGACGAGATGAATCGGCTCGCCAGCCACGTTGAAGCCTTCATCACCGATACCTTCGATGCCGCGACCGGGCGCACCGGCGCCACCGGAAAAGTGCACGATTGGAACGTGAGCGCACAGCTAGTGCGGAGCTCGCCACGACCGGTGATTGTTGCCGGGGGCCTTGGACCGGAGAACGTTGCCGAGGCCATACGAGTCGTGCGGCCCGCCGCAGTGGATGCGCATACCGGCGTCGAAGACAGCGTGGGGCGCAAGGATCCAGTGCGCCTCCAGTCGTTCGTGGAAGCGGCCCGTAGCGCGTTTCAGGAGGTCTCGGAGACACAAGGTTGAGCCATGAGGTCTGATTCGAACGTAACGAGCGAACGAGCGAACTTCGTCACGCACTTGGAGTGCGGCGCGACGGGGGAGCGGCTTCCCGCGAACGAGATTCACAACCTCTCGCCGGCGGGCAAGCCCATCATCGTGCGATACGATCTCGAAGCAATGGGGCGAACCCTCGATCGAGACGAGCTGGATCGCAGGCCCGCCGATCTCTGGCGCTATCGCGAGCTCCTGCCGGTTCGACACGCATCCGACATCGTTTCGCTGGGAGAAAGCGCCACTCCGATCGTTCACCTGAGCAGCGCAGCGGGAGAGCGGGTTTACGTCAAGGACGAAGGCCGTCTCCCCACCGGATCGTTCAAGGCGCGCGGACTTTGCGTGGCCGTCAGCATGGCGAAGTCCTTTGGCATCACGAAAGTCGCCATGCCTTCCAACGGTAACGCTGGCGCGGCTCTTGCGGCGTACGGCGCGCGTGCAGGCATGGAAATCACCGTGTTCTGTCCCACCGATACACCGGAGATCAACATTCGCGAGACCCTGATTCATGGTGCACGGGTGGAGCGCGTGGACGGCTACATCGACGACTGTGGCCGGCGCGTGGCCGAAGGACGCGAGCGCGAGGGCTGGTTCGACATGTCGACCCTGAAGGAGCCCTATCGCATCGAGGGGAAGAAGACCATGGGACTCGAGCTCGCCCAGCAGCTCGATTGGACCTTGCCTGATGTCATCTTCTATCCCACGGGTGGCGGGACGGGGCTCATCGGCATGTGGAAGGCGTTCCAGGAGCTAGAGCAACTTGGTTGGATCTCAGGCGTTTTGCCGCGCATGGTGGCGGTGCAGGCTACTGGGTGTGCACCCATTGTGCGGGCGTTCGAAAGCGGCGCGCCGCATGCCGAGCGGTGGGAGAACGCAGCCACGTTGGCTGTCGGCATTCGCGTGCCATCGGCTATCGGCGATTTTCTGATCCTCGAAGCGCTACGCGCTTCGAACGGTTTTGCGCTCGCCGTGGATGATGACGCGATTGTCTCCGCGCGGGATCGGGTTGCGCGAAGTGACGGTGTTTTGCTGTGCCCGGAGGGAGCGGCGACTTATGCTGCTTATGAGCAGGCAGTGAACGAGGGAAGGGTGGCGCAGGACGAGCAGGTGGTGCTGTTCAACTGTGCCACGGGTTTGAAATATCCGTTGTAGGGGATCGCTCCAGGGACCTCGAAGAACTCCTGCGGCGAGGTATTGCGGGGCAGATTCGAACAATGAATGAAACGAGCACGCAGGACTACGACGTCATTGTCATCGGTGCAGGCATCGTCGGTGTCAGCGCGGCGTACTTTCTCTCCCAACGAGACCTCTCAGTCGCGGTGCTCGAAAAGGGCGTCGTGGCCTTCGAGCAATCGAGCCGCAACTGGGGCTGGATCCGCCAGAACGGACGCAATCTGCGCGAGCTTCCCCTTGCGGTGGCTTCGCGAGAGCTCTGGCAACGCTACGCCGACGAGCTCGATGAGGACATCGGGTGGCGTTCGGGGGGCAACCTGCATCTCGGCTATGACCAAGAGGAGCTTGCGACCTTCGAGCGATGGCGGCGCGCAGCCGCCGCGAGCGGGCTCGCCACGGAGATCCTGAGTGCGGAACAAGTGCGCAACATCGTGCCCGGCCTCGAGGGGGATTACACAGGCGCCATCTATTCGCCGAGCGACGGTCAGGCAGATCCGCACCTTGTCGTGCCGGCGATTGCACGGGCTGCCGCGGCTCGCGGTGTGAGCATCCACGACCAGTGTGCCGTCGAGTCGATCCAGATAAGCGAGGCCGGACGCGTGGAAGGGGTGATCGCACGCGAGGGATTGATTCGCAGCGAGCGTGTGATCCTGGCGGCGGGTGCTTGGAGCAGCCGTCTTTTGTGGCCGCTGGGCGTCCATCTTCCGCAACGAAAATACCGTTCAACGGTATTCGCAACGACGCCCACAGCGCCCCTGACCACCGCAACCATCTGGGCAGGTCCCGTGGCGTTGCGACAAGCCCTCGACGGAAGTTGGATCGTCGCGGGGGGCGGCAGCGTTCTCGACATCGATCTGGAAGGTGTTCGCAGCTTCCGAGCGTTTCGCAAGGCGAATCCCGACACGGCGCGAAGGG
>JAPULC010000443.1 GCA_027295305.1 Gammaproteobacteria bacterium | reverse complement strand
TCGTCGCGGGCGAGAAGCTCACGCTTCACTCGCGGCCGGCAAGCGATGAGATTGCAACGGGTTACTTCGTAACCAACGATGGTTTCGAGGCGCACGACACCACCATCATCCAGAACGGAGTTCTCCGCACGTATCTTCTCGATCTCTATGGTGCCAACAAGACCGGCCACGCGCGCGCCGAGACGGGCGGCGGCTGCTTTGTAATCGAGCCGGGGGATTCATCCTACGACGAGATGGTGAGCCACATCGACGAGGGAATTCTCATCACGCGCTTCTCCGGCGGCGTTCCGAGCCCAAAAGGTGACTTCTCGGGCGTAGCGAAGAACAGCTACTACATCTCCGGGGGGCAGATTCGCCAACCTGTCTCCGAGACCATGATCGCCGGAAACCTCGTGGACATGTGGAACAGCATCGAGGAGATCTCTCGCGAGCGTGTGGACTTCGGAACCCAAATCATGCCGTGGATACGCATGAGCGGCGTGTCGGTTTCCTGACGACGCACGATGAATAGATACATCGCCGAGTTCGTCGGGACGCTCATCCTCGTGTTCTGCGGCACCGGCGCCATCATTGTGAACGATCTCTCCGGCGGCATCATCACGCATGTCGGCATCGCCATTGTGTTCGGCCTGGTCGTCGCCTCCATGATCTACACGCTCGGCGACGTCTCCGGCGCTCACATCAATCCCGCCGTTACGCTGGCCTTCTGGTTCGCCAAACGCCTCAGCGGTCGCGAAGTGTTCCCTTACATCACCAGTCAGTTTCTCGGAGGGGCGGTGGCAAGCGCGCTGTTGTTCGTGATTCTCGGCAATCATCCGACCATGGGGGCGACGCTGCCCGCCGGAAGTGCGCTGCAGAGCTTCATGCTCGAGATTGTGCTGACCTTCATCCTCATGCTCACCATCATCAACGTCTCCACCGGGGCGAAGGAAAAAGGCATCATCGCCGGCGCCGCCATCGGCGCGGTGGTGGGGCTTGCGGCGATGTTTGCGGGCCCGATCTCCGGCGCTTCGATGAATCCGGCGCGCTCACTTGGACCCGCACTCGTGAGCGGGCAGTTCGACGCGCTGTGGGTCTATCTCGCCGCGCCGGTAATCGGCTCTTTCGGGGCGATTCTCTGTTGTCGCTGCATTCGCGAAGAAGGCTGCTGTCGATGAACGAAGTTCGCGCCGGGCACAACGTGCCCGGCACGATTTACGCTATCATCGCGAAGCAAAATTAGGTGTGCGCCGCTCTCCGCTCGCCTTGATCCCCTCGCGAAAATCCTCCGTCTGCCTAAGCAGTCCTTGCTCAATGGCTTCGTGATCGGTTGCCTTGGCATACGCTTCCGCCATGCCGGCGCGCATGGTTGCGCGAATGGACTGCACGGCGAGGGGAGCCGCAGTGGCAATCTCACGCGCGAGATCCCACGCACGCTGACGCACCTCGCCAAGCGGCACGAGATATTCGCACAGACCGATCTCGAGGGCTTCCTCGCCCTTGAGCCGCCGCCCCGTATAGAGCAGGAGATTTGCCTGCTGCTCGCCGATGATGCGTGGCAGCGTCATCGTCAATCCAAATCCATGGTGAAAGCCCAGCATCGAGAAGTTCGCACTGAAGCGGGCTTCCGGCGCCGCCACGCGAAAGTCCGCCGACATGGCTAGACCGAGGCCACCGCCGATGGCTGCGCCCTGGATGGCCGCCACGATGGGCTTTTTCGTCGCGAACAAGCGAACACCTTCCGAGTACAGCGGATTGGTGCCCTCGGGACCACGGGTCTGATCCGAGCCTCCGCCGCCGCCCGAGAAATCATTGCCCGCACAGAAGTGCTTGCCCTCGGAACAGAACAACACCGAGCGCACCTCGGGCATGTCGTCCATGCTCTCCAGCGCGCCGGCGATCTCCTTGATCATCTCGATGCTGAAGAAGTTATTCGGCGGACGACGCAGCTCCAACGTGGCTACGTAGTCCTCGATATCCACGCCGATTGTCTCGAATGGTCCCAACGTCGTCATTGTTCATTCCCCTCCTGATTTTGCACCGAGTCTCATCAGCCAGGGCACAAGAGTCAATCAGCGGATGTCTGCCTCGTGGGCCAAGGTCGGCGTCATGGGCGGCATTCGCCGATGGTGCGTGGCCTGCTCGTAGGCGAACGCGAGGCGCAGCAGCCCCGCTTCGTCGAATTCACGTCCGAATAGCTCGACGCCCACCGGCAGCCCGTCGTCGGTGAAGCCTGCCGGCACACTGATCGCGGGCAGTCCCGTCCCTTTTCACCTGAAATGCATCTGCCGAGGGTCGATGACCCTTCAAGGCCACCGAGCCTGCAGTGGTCGGCATGTCGTGAGTGTCGTAATTATCCTTGATGACGAGCGGAATACCGTGCAATGGCCCGCGGACCGCATCGGCCGCACGCGCTGCATCCATTCGCTGCGCCTCTGCCAGCGCGTTGGGATTGACGTAGATCATCGCGTTGAGCTTCGGCCCGGCGACGTCGAAGGCATCGATGCGGGCGAGACAACGTCGAACGAGCGCAGTGGAAGTGATCTCCCCCGCACTGAGTAACGCCTGCAACTCAGCGATGTCGGCGCTGGCGAGTCGATGTCGACCGTCACCAATGCAGCATTCCAAGCCCCTCAACCGAGATTCCTGCGAAAGCTGGACGAGCGCCAGCGCAACGCTGGTGCAGGCACCATGTCCAATTAATAGGAGCGGGGGAGGCCGAGGACGTGCTCGGAGACATAATTCAGCACCATTTCCTGGCTGATGGGGGCAATGCGCACAAGGCGCGCTTCGCGCCAGTAGCGCTCGACGTGATATTCCTGGGCATAGCCGAATCCACCGTGGGTCTGAACCGCCTGATCCGCCGTTTGAAAGCCAGCATCGGCTGCGCGCCATTTCGCGATGTTGGCCTCGGCGCCACACGGATGACCATTGTCCAGGAGCCACGCGGCCTTTCGGATCATCAGCTCCGCCGCATCGAGACGCGCACGCGCCTCGGCCAGCGGAAACGCAACACCCTGGTTCTGGCCGATGGGACGACCGAACACTACCCGGTCCTTGGCATATTGCACAGCGCGGCGAAGTGCCACGCGGCCCATGCCGAGGGCTTCGGCCGCAACGAGGATACGTTCCGCGTTCAGACCATCGAGCAGGTAACGAAATCCCCGGCCTTCCTCGCCGACACGATCGGTCACCGCCACGGGGAGCTCATCGTAGACCACCTCGCAGGTCGCGATGGCGTTACGCCCCACCTTGGGAATTGGGGAGATGTCCACCTCGGGACGCTGCAGCTCGGCAAGCAGAAGGGTCAACCCATCGCTTCGTCGCTGAATCTCCGACTTCGGCGTCGTGCGCACCAGCAACAGCACTCGTTCCGAATCGAGCGCCTTCGTCGTCCAGACCTTGCGTCCCTTCACGATGTAGTGATCGCCTTCGCGCCGAGCGAACGTCTCGATGGCCGTTGTATCGGTACCGACATTCGCTTCGGTCACACCGAACGCCACGTGAAGATCCCCCGTTGCCACCCGTGGAAGGTATTTCTGCTTCATTTCCTCCGAGCCATGCATCACCACCGGGTGCATGCCGAAAATCGAAAGGTGCACGGCGCTCGCGCCGTTCATGCACGCACCCGAAGCGGCAACTTCCTCGAGCACGATAGAGGCCTCGGTAATCCCGAGGCCGCTGCCGCCATATTGCTCAGGGATCGCAATGCCGATCCAGCCGCCGCGCGCCATGGCGTGATAGAAGTCCCACGGAAACTCGTGCTCACGGTCGCACTTCGCCCAATACTCGTCGGGAAAATCTGAGAGCAGCTTGCGCATTGCATTGCGGATGAGCTCGTGCTCCTCGATGGATTCGAAATTCATCGGAACCTCCTGACGCGCCTCAATCGATGACGCCTGCCTGACGCGCGCGTTCGATAATGTTACGAGCCCGCTCGAAATGCGGAACGTCGACCATTTCACCCTTGAAGGAAAAAGCCATGCGGCCGCGCTTACGATTCTCCTCGAGTGCTTCGAGCAACTCATGCGCCTCGGCGATCTCGTCAGCGGATGGCGTGAAGCACTCGTTGACGATGGGGATCTGATTGGGGTGGATCGTCACTTTACCCGTATAGCCCATGGCGGCGCCGATCTCGCAATCGCGGCGAAACGCTGCTTCATCGCGAAAGTCCACATAGACGCCATCGACGGGCTGCACCCCCGCGGCCACAGCAGAGAGCAGCATGACCGAGCGGCAATATCGAAACACCTCGAGATAGGTACCGTCCCGTTCGCGGTTGCGTCTGGCACCAATGGCGGCCGAGAGATCCTCCGCCCCCCACGTCATCGCCACTACGCGTTCGCACCGGGGCAGCTCGGCGATGTTGAGCACGGCTTGTGGCACTTCGGTTGCCACCAGGAGCAATCGAACGCCCCCCTCGGAGAATCCGTAGCGTCGCTCGAGCCCAGTCAACGCTTCATCCACCGCCAGCACGTCCGCGAGCGATGCTACCTTCGGCACCACATAGCAGTCCGGCGGGGCCTGCATGGTGATCTCCAAATCCGCAAGCCCCCAGGGACTTTCCAGCGAATTCATGCGCACCATCTTCTCCTGACGCCCGAAATCCACGTCCTGGAGCCAACTCAGCATCTCGCGTCGCACCTCGTCCTTACGCTCGGGGGCCACTGCGTCCTCGAGATCGAGCACCAGCGCATCCGCCTCCAGGGTCAGCGCCTTCGTGAGCATGCGCTCGTTGCCCCCCGGCACGAAGTGCACCGCGCGACGCAACCGCGTCATGTCGACGCCTTCTTCAACATCATTGCCTTGCGCAGCGCGCGGCACACCACCTGATCGCGTTGGTTCGTTCCAACGTGCTCAAAGGTCACGATGCCCCACTCGGGCCGCGAACGTGACTCTCGCCGATCCACCACCTTGGTGCTCACCCGGATGGTGTCGCCGATGAATACGGGATTGGGGAATTCAACCCGATCGAACCCGAGATTGCCGATCGTGGTGCCCAGCGTGGTATCCGCCACCGACACCCCCACCACGAACCCCAGGGTGAAGATGCTGTTGACGAGAATCTGGCCGAATTGAGTGTTTTCGGCGAATTCCCGATCGAGGTGCAGCGGCTGCGAATTGTGGGTGAGCGTGGTGAAAAGCAGATTATCGGTCTCGGTCACGGTGCGGGCCGGCTCGTGCTCGAAGCTCACGCCCACCTGGAGTTCCTCGAAGTACTTTCCAGCCATCCCTATCCGCCTCTCATCGGCAGTTGTTGGCGAGCCTTAGCAGCCGAAACCTGCCGTTCACGCCGGCGCCCCTCGAAGAGCACGACACAAAGTCGCTATACTATTCCTCTTTTGTGGGGAGAAAAGCGCCTATGGGCTGGCACGGCAGCCACGGCGGCGGTGGTGGATCGAGATACGCGGCTAGAACTCAAGGATCATTCCGTGATCTAGGCCATCTCTCCAGACTCTTCCCCTATCTGCGCCGATATACCTGGCCACTCGCGGCGGCCGTCGTTGGCTACATCCTCGCCGCCGCCCTCGAGAACACCATCCCGCTGCTGATCATGGTGGCGGTGGACAGCATCGTCGAGAAACAGCCGAACGTGATGTGGCCGGCCATCATCATCGTGGGGATCGTGCTCTGCCGCTTCGTCGTGTTCGTGTTTGCCCGGCGCATCGTTCAGCGAATCGGCGTCGCCACGTCCTACGATTTGCGAAAGCGAATCTTCCATCACGTCCAATTGCAGGGCCCGCAGTTCTTCCACCGATTCAATACCGGCGACATCATGTCCCGGGCCGTGAACGACATCAACATGGTGCGCCGGCTCATGCGCATGGGCTGGATCAACATCGTTCGCTTCGTGCTCGCGGTCTCCATCGGCCTCGCCTTCATGTTCAGCCTCGCGCCGCAGCTCACGATATTCGTGGTCATTCCCATTCCGTTCGTCGGCATCGTGGCCTACATCATGTCCCGGCGCCTGTTCCCGTACATGCGCGACCAAATGGCTTCCATGAGCGCCGTCACGAGCTTCGTGCAGGAAAACCTGAACGGCATTCGCACCATCCAGGCGGCGGCCCAGGAAGACGAGGAGATCAAGCGCTTCTCGGATGTGAGCACGAATTATGTGACCCTCGTTTACCGGGCCACCCGCTTTCGCGCCATCATGAACATCATCATGCCGTATCTGACGGCCATCGCCCCAGTGATCACCCTCGGCTATGGCGGTTCTCTCGTGCTGCAGGGCGAGATCAGCCTCGGCACCTTCGCAGCATTTTTCGCCTATCTCACGATGATTACCGGCCCGGTTCGGATGCTCGGCATGTCGCTCTCGACCTTCACCTCGGCGGCGGCGAGCACTCAGCGTCTATTCGAGGTGCTGGATTTCGCGCCCGAGATCAAAGACGAGCCAACCCAGGACCTGCCGGAATCGTTCGAAGGTCATCTCGAGCTTCGAAACCTCACCTACACGCATCCCGGGTCGCCGGAACCCGCATTGCTCGACATCGACATCGACGTCCAACCCGGTGAGACCATTGCGATCCTCGGGCGCGTCGGTTCCGGCAAGTCCACGATGTTGAAAGCACTGGTGCGCCTGATCAATACGCCTAAAGGCACGGTATTTCTGGATGGTCACGACGTTTGCGACTATCCGCTGCATCAGTTGCGCGAAGTCATCACCCTCATTCCACAAGATCCGTTCCTGTTCTCCGAGACGCTGCGTTCCAACCTGACCTACGACGAGCCCACGCGGGCCGACGAACCCATATGGGGCGCCTCGAATGCTGCGAGCCTGACCGAGGCCATTCGCCAGTTTCCGCTGCAGCTTCTAACCATCGTCGGCGAGCGTGGCATTACGCTGTCCGGCGGCCAGAAGCAACGTGCGACCCTGGCAAGGGGGCTCATCCGCCGCGCCGCGGTGCTCGCCATGGACGATTGCTTCTCGAGCGTCGACACCGAGACCGAGGAGAAGATCCTCAGTGGGCTCCAAAAGCTACGCAAGGGCAAGACCACCGTGCTGATTTCCCATCGGGTCTCCACTGCCCGCCACGCGGATCGTATTTTCGTGATGGACAACGGCCGCATCATCGAGTCCGGCAGCCACCAGCAGTTGCTGGCGCTCGGCGGCTACTACGCCAATCTCGAGGCGGTTCAGAGCAACCAGGATCAGGACCGTGCACGCAAAGCGAAGCTCCTGCACGACATAGACGAACTGGACGAAGCCCGGCAGGCCATGACGGCGGGCGGAGGTGGCTCATGAGCGATCAGGCGGTCACTCAAGGTCCGAGCCAGAACTACTCGGCGTTCGACGCAGAGCTCACTCACAAGGCGTTCAATCTGCGTCTGTTCATGCGCCTGCTCCAGTGGATGAAGCCCTATCGCATGACCCTGTTGGTCAGCATCTTCTTTGTCGTGCTGTCGGCAACCCTGGCAGTGCTCATGCCGGTTCTAACGGGCCGCGTTGTCATCGACAACATCCTCATCAAAGATCCGGTGTCCGCGCGACTTCCCGACTATGGCCTGACCGACCTGACGTTTGGCGCGGCGGAGATGATGTCTATCGGGCCGCTGCTGGCGGCCGCGTTGATCTACCTGCTCATGGTATTGGGCCAGGGGCTCACCATGTACGTGCATCGCCTGACTCTCGCGAGCAGCGCTCTGAAGGCGCTGCGCGATCTCAGGATGGATCTGTTCATCTCGCTGGAGCGCAAACCCGCTTCCTTCTACGACCACGTCTCCGTTGGGCGCGTGATGACCCGCGTCACCAACGACATCGAAAATCTCTTCGAGCTCCTCACCGGCTTCGGCATGCTGGCAGGCGAGTTCGTTCCGTTCTTCGTGGCAATGTTTCTGATGTTCCACATCAGTCCAGAGCTGAGCGGTGTCGTGTTGCTCGCCATTCCCATCTCCGGCATCGGCACCTATTTCTTCCGCAAGTTGATAGGAGACGTCTTCCGTAAGATCCGTAACTCCGTCTCGAAGCTGAATCAGTACATGCAGGAAGATCTGATCGGCATCCAGGTAGTGCAACTCTCGGGTCGTGAAGAGCTGAACGAGACGGAGTACACCGCGCTCAATCGCGAGAACCGCAAATTTGAGTACAAAGCGCTGAACTACGAGCTGCCTTATTGGTCGTTCAACGATAGCCTCGCGAGCATCGCCATTGGTGCCATCATCTGGTACGGCGGCGGCCAGGTGGTTCAGAACGAAATAACCCTGGGTTCGATGATCCTGTTCACCCAGCTGATCAACATGATGATCAGTCCCATCGTGGCGGTGGGCGAGCAATTCAATGTGCTGTTCCGCTCCATGGCGAGCGGGGAACGCATCTTCCAGGCTCTGGATTGGGACGAGAGCATCAAGGAGCCGAAGGCACCTGTGCAGCTACCGGATCGCCTTCGTGGCGAGATCGAGCTCAAGCATTGTCACTTCGGTTACTACCCCGACGATCTCATCCTCAAGGATGTGTCGTTCAAGATCGAACCAGGACAGAAGCTCGCAATCGTTGGACCCACGGGCTCCGGCAAGAGCACCATCATTCGCCTGTTGGCGCGGTTCTACGATTTCGACGATGGCATGATCTTTCTCGACGGCATCGACGTGAACAAGATCCGCAGCCACGATCTGCGTACGCGCATCGGCGTGGTGCTGCAGGACTTCCACATCTTCTCCGGCACCGTGCGCGACAACATCACACTGCACAACCCGGAGATCTCCGCGGAGCGGGCAGAGCGGGCGGCACAGGTCGTCAATGCCGACCGCTTCATCCGTCAGTTGCCGAACGGCTATGACACCGAGCTCTCCGAGCGCGGGCAGAACCTGTCCCAGGGGCAATGCCAGCAGCTGGCATTTGCGCGCGTGCTTGCGACGGATCCGGAGATTCTCGTGCTCGACGAGGCTACAGCGAGCATCGACACCGCCACCGAGCTCGTGATTCAGGATGCGCTTCACAAGCTCACCGAGGGTCGCACCTCCATCATCATCGCGCACCGGCTGCAGACCATTCAGGAATGCGACAAGGTGTTGGTGCTGCATCACGGCGTGGTGCAGGAATACGGCACGCACGACGAGCTCATGCAACAGCAGGGGCTGTACTACACGCTTCACGAGCTTCAGTTCCAGGACAGCAGCGTGGCGGCCGAGCTCATGGGCGAGGACGCCGAGCCGCAGGAGATCGAAGGGATGCGCCGCCCCGGATGGGAGCGTGATGCAGAAAAAACCGACGAGATCGAGCACAAACTCGATCGCGATGACTCCAACTTCTAATAGATCGTGCCAGGCGCGTTGGTGCCTGGCACCATTACGATAACGTCCAAGGACAGAACTGTTCGATGCCGGCTCCACCACCCACCCTCGCGATCACCATGGGTGATCCTGCCGGGATTGGCCCCGAGATCCTGGCAAAAACGTTGGCCGAAGCTTCGGTGCACGAGAGTTCACGACCCATCGTCATCGGCAGTGCATGGGCATTGGAGCAAGGGGCGGAGATCGCCGGTGTCGCCCTCGACATTCGCTCTCTCGACAATGCGCAGAACGCCACCGAGACGTGTGCCGGCATCGCCCAGGTGCTCGATCCCTCCGACGTGGGCGCAAGGGAAATCCAGCTGGGCCGCGTGTCCGCGGCGAGCGGCCGCGCTAGCGTTTCGTTCGTCGAGGCGGCGGCGCGACTTGCCATCGCCCGGGAAGTCGATGCCATGGTCACCTGCCCGATCAACAAGGAATCGGTGCACGCCGCCGGATTCATCGGCGACATCGGTCATCAGGAGATTCTCGCACGCCTGACGAAGGCCGAGCTCACCGCCACCATGTTGATGACCCCGGGGCTACGTGTTGCACATCTCTCTACACACAAGTCCCTCATCGAGGCATGCCAGTACGTGACGCGCGAGACGGTTCTGGCAAAGCTGCAGTTGAGTCACGACTCGCTGGTCCAATGGGGAATGAAAGCGCCGCGCATCGCGGTGGCTGCGCTCAATCCACATGGCGGCGAAGGAGGATTACTCGGGCGCGAGGAGATCGATGAGCTCGTCCCCGCGGTTGCCGATGCCCGTGCGGCCGGCATGGATGTCGCGGGACCGTTTCCCGCGGACTCGGTGTTCTATCGCGCTATCGCCGGGGAATTCGATGCGGTGCTCGCCCTCTACCACGACCAGGGACACATCGCGATCAAGGTCCACAACTTCGAGGACAGCGTCACCGTCACGATGGGGATTCCGTTCATCCGCACGTCGGTGGACCACGGCACGGCCTTCGACATCGCCGGCAAGGGCGTCGCCAATCCCAAAGGACTCGCGTGCGCTATCGACACCGCCATTACGCTGGCGAACGCAGAGCTAGGGGGAGAAAGACAGGGGACAGTCCCTTAGGTGCCCGTGTACTTCGGCACACGTTTCTCTACGAACGCCCGGCGCGACTCCTTGGCGTCGTTCGTGGCTTTGCGTCCGAACGACAAGCCGTAGAGCTCGTATTGCAACGCATCCTCGAGCTTCGCCTCGACGTTGTGCTGCAGCACCCGCTTCGCCGACCTGAGCGCAAGCGGCGGCCACTGAGTCATCTGGTTCGCAAGGGCAACGGCTTCCTCCACGAGGTTGTCGTGTGCCACGAGACGGTCGAGGAGCCCCATGCGATAGGCCTCATCCGCGAGCACCATCCTGCTGGTATAAATCAGATCCGCCGCGCGAGATACGCCGACGATCCGCGGCAGAAAGAAGCTCATTCCCGAATCGGGGGAGAGATTGCGCTCGATGAACACCGTCTTGAAGCGCGTGTTCTCACTGCCCACACGCATGTCGCACGCCAGCGAAAGGCTCATGCCGGCACCGGCGGCGACGCCGTTGACCGCGGCGATCACCGGTTTGTCGAAGTGATAAAGCGCAAGCGCCTGGCGCCCTACCCATCCGAAGTTGTCCAGGAGCTCGGCCTGCGTGGGCGTATGCTCCTCCCGGGGGCCGCCCGTCAGGTCTGCGCCTGAGCAGAAGCCTCTGCCCGCCCCCGTGATCACGAGCACCCGGATATTGTCGTCGTTCTTCGCCTCGTCCAGCGCGTCGTGCAACTCGGCCTGCAGCTCGCGGCCCAATGCATTCAGCTTCTCGGGCCGATTCAACGTGACCACAGCCACGTGCTCCTCGCGATCGAAATTCAACACTTTGTAGGACATTGCGGATACTTCCCCCAGAAAGAGATACGGAAACTAATCACCACCTTCGCATCGGTTGTCAACACCGTGACGCTGATCGTGCCAGGCACGAGGTGCCCGGCACGAACTCAATCACCACCGACGGCTGCCGCGGCCCGGGGTTCTCCGGAGGGTGATTGAGTGGTGGGCAGGTCGACGTAGCCATGATCGATCTCACGGACGGATCTAAGCGTCATCAAGAGCACGATGCTCAGGAACGCCAGCATAAAACCGCTCAACGTGAGGGAGAACCGAATGCCGATGTGGTCGGCCAACAGTCCAAACGGAAGGATCCCGAGGGGCATCATTCCGTGAACCATCATGTCGATGCTCATGATGCGCCCACGCATCGCCTGCACCGTGGAGAGCTGAATGAGGGTCCGGTTCATGGCGGAGAACCCGGTGCTGAACATGCCCATCATTGCAATCAATACCATCGCCACGGGCAGTGTTGGCGATTGGCAGAACGCCATGATGCCGACCCCCCAGAGAATGCACGAGCCGAACATGATGTAGCCCTTGCGGCCCACGTCACCCATGCGGGCGAGCCCGAGAGATCCGATGATGGCACCGGCACCCATGGCGCCCATCAGAATGCCGAGATCCTCGGGACCACCGCCGAGGACATCCTCGCTAAAAGCCGGCATGAGGCTCTGGACAGGCATTCCAAAGAGGAATGGCACGACCGACATGAACACCAGGCCGGCCAAAACGGGAGAGGCCCAGACGTAGCGCACGCCCGCGGCGATGTCACTTGCAATGCTGTCGCGTGATTTCTCGAGAGGGTGCCCACTCGTGTGAACGAAGAACGTCGAGATCGCGGCGATCAGATAGAGCCCTGAAATGCCGCAGTAGACGACGCCAACTCCGAAGGTCGACGTTCTGTCCCCATCCGCCAGCAGCGCAATGATGGCCCCGGCGCTGGCGGGCCCGACGATGCGCGCGAGATTCATGCTGGTGGTACGAAGGGCCATGGCGTTCAGGAGGAAGCGTTCGCCGACGATTTCCGGGATGAGGGAATCGCGGGCAGGCATGTTGAACGCGAGCACGGTGCCGTTGAAGAGTCCGAAATAGATGAAGTGCCAGAACGTCACGTTGCCGTTGATGATGACCAGCGCGAGCACCAGCGATGCGATGAAGTTGAGCGACTGAGAGCCGATCACGAGCATCTTTTTCGGCAGTCGGTCCGCCAACGCGCCGCCGATCAGCGAGAACACCACCTGGGGAAGCATGAACGACACCATCACCCAAGCGAGCTTCTCGGATGAGCCAGTGAGGGCATAGATCAGCCAGCCTCGTGCCACCATCTGCATGTTCATGCCGAAGCTCGAGCAGAGACTACCCATCCAGAGATAGCGGTAGTCCCGGATCTTGAGCGAGCTGAACATACTGGCCTGTTCGCTCTTCGGTGGGAGCGAGGTTGGTGGCATACGGGGGACTTTTACCGGGAAAAAACGGCTAGTGTACTAGCATCCCCCAGAGCGGCCACGTCCCTGGAGAAGCTCCATACACTCCCGTAACCCTGTTGCAATCCTCCGACGCGGTGGCGTGGCGTGGTGCCGACACGGCACCGACCTGTGCTTGACGCCTCGCAGCGACATAGACACAGTGCGCTCTTGTCCATGGGAGCGCCGTTCATGAAGCTCGGGTTGGCACTCGGTTACTCGGGTCGGCAGATGAATCTGCCGGTTGAGAAAGTGCAGCTCGCCGAGCGTCTCGGCTATGACTCGGTGTGGACCGCGGAGACCTACGGCTCGGACGCCTGGTCACCGCTTGCCTATCTTGCCGCGGTCACCAAGCACATTCGTCTCGGCACGGCCATCCAGCAACTCGCCGGGCGCCCGCCGGCAACCGCTGCGATGCAGGCCGCCACCATCGATGCACTGGCGGGCGGGGGCCGCGTAATCGTCGGTATCGGGATGTCCGGACCGCAGATTGTCGAGGGTTGGTACGGTCAACCGTGGGGCCGCCCGTACTATCGGGTCAAGGACTATGTGGCCATCATGCGCAAGGTGTTTCGGCGTGAAGAGCCTGTGAGCCACAAGGGACGCGAGATCGCGCTCCCCTTTCACGGCGAAGGCGCGGTGGGAATCGGCAAGCCCCTCAAGTCGATTCTTCACATGAACCCCGACATCCCCATCTGGCTCGGCACGGGCACCCAGACGATGGTGCGCCTCACCGGCGAGATCGCCGATGGCTGGCTGCCGCTGCGCATGACGCCTGAATACATCGTGAAGGCCAAGCCGTGGCTCGAAGAGGGCGTGCGCCGAGCGGGAAACGGCAAATCACTCGACGACATCGAGATTCAATCTGCGGTGCAAGTGATCATCACCGACGACGTGAAGGCCGGACTCGCGAGCATGAAGCCGAACGCCGCGCTGTACGTCGGCGGCATGGGTCACAAGGACCTCAACTTTCACAAGAACATGATGATTAGCCGCGGCTACGGCGACGCCGCCGAGCGAATTCAGGATCTGTTCCTGGCCGGTAGGAAAGACGAAGCCGCAGCGGCGGTTCCGGACGAGTTCATCGACGAGGCCGCTCTGATCGGGCCAAAGGCCAGGATCAAAAAGCGCTATCGAAATTGGGTGGACGCTGGATTCAGCGGTCTGACGGTGGGTTCGCAGCAGGAGGAAGCGGTGCGCTTCATGGCCGAGATCGCCGGTCTCAATCGCGAACCGGGGGCCTGAGATGCTCAAGGTCGACCAGCGTCATCGCTTGCAGCGTCGATTGGTCGTCTGGGCCTATCGTTCCATCCGCTGGGCCCAGCGCCGTATTCCACCCGGGCTGCGCCTGCTCGCAGGAATACTCTTCTTCATCGGCGGTATCTTCGGCTTCCTGCCGGTGCTCGGCTTCTGGATGATGCCCCTCGGCATCCTCATCGCTTCAACGGACATTCCGCCCGCAAGACGCGCCATGGAGCGCTGGCTCGGCAAGACGCGCAGACGGCTACGCGAGGAAGGAAAGATGATCGTCGCCAACGGACCGCAACAAACGACGGGCGACGAGTCCAGTGGTGACTAGGGGTCAGACCCCTAAGAAGGTGCGGCGACCGGTCCGACGGCGGAGTTCACTTCCACGATCAAGTCTGCCGGTAAGTTTGCGCGCCGAGCCGCCTCGCGGATGGCATCCGCATCGGAGGCTTCATAGAGGCAATAGGTCTTTTTCTTATCGGCAGATAGGAACGAGTAGAGCCAGCGCACGCCAACATCGTCGTTGACGCGGCGAATCTCCGCATTGCCGGCGTCGAGCTCAATGGTCTCGGCGAAGTTGCGTTCGATCAAAAATAGCGCCATCTCGGTCCCCCCACAGGTCTGGTCACCGTGCAGTGTGCCCGAGGGGCCCGCGTCACCGCAACCCGGCGACGTTGTCCATTAACCCCACCGCGGCTCCTCGTCGAGATCGAGTCCCAGATAGCTTTTGGCGACGACTTCCCGGGTGAGGGAGCCATTGGCCGGATGGATGCGCCCGAGGCGTGCATCCCGCAGGAGCCGTTCCCAGCCAGTGGACTTGAAGATGGCGCCGCCGCCGGCGAGCTCGAATGCGGAGTCGACGATCTGCCACGCATTTTCCACCGCGTACGTCTTCGTTGCGAGGATGCGTGCCGGCCACATCGGGCCGTGGTCGACGCGCGCCGACCAGTCGTCGGCGGTGCGATCCAGCATCGCTTCCACCGCCATCAGCTTGATCGCCATCTCCGCGACGCTGTGCTGAACCTCCGCGTGCCACGCCATGCTGCGCTGCATGGTGACCACGCGCTTCTTTTTCACGCTCTCGATGGCGCGGTCGAGGGCATATTTCGCCATGCCGCAGTAGACATTGCCAAATCCCGTCAGCGCCCACGCGAATGCAGCCAGAACGAACTGATCGGCACCCCCGAAGCCCACGGGTACCCTACGAGCGATGTGCTTGTCCGGCACAAAGGCCGCATCCAACACCGTGTCCTGGCTGCAGGTAGCTCGCATGCCCAACACATCCCAGGTTTCATCGATGCGATAACCTTCGGTATCTCGCGTCAGGAAGCCATGCACGATCTTCGGATTGTCAGGATCGGAATCATCGATCCCGTGGAGGCCGAATCGCGTCCACACCGGCGACAGCGTTCCGAACTGCTTGTGCCCGGTGAAGCAATAGCCGCCATCCACACGCTCGGCTTTCGTCGTCGAGTAGAGCAAGGGCTTGTCGTACCCCGGGTATTCCGCCGTTCCGCTCTCGGCATGACCCGCGGCAAAAACTTCGCCTGCCGCGGACTCACGCAGGACCCACTCGAGGGATTTGTCGCCGGCATACCAGAGATCGGCCGCCACCCCCGCCCAATAAAGATGCATGTTCACCGCCAGCGCATCGGCGGGTGCGTAATAGGCGAGACGGCGCTGCTGCTGCGACACTTCCGCCAGCGAGAACCCCATGCCCCCCAGCTCTTCAGGGACGTTTTGAGTCAGATAGCCGGTCTCTTTTAGAACCTCGAAGTCCTCGTGGAAGAACTCGTTGCGCTCATCGTAGCCGGCAGCGCGTGCGCGAAACGCTTCGAGCTGCGCCTCGGTGAGAATCGTATCGGTGTGGGTCTCTTCCATCACTGCAGCCATGTGTCGTCTCCACCTTCGAATTCAGGGTGGATTCTAGGTAGGTACCCGTCCAGGCGGAATCACCCAAACTGATGATTTTTTGGACGCCGAGCGCATGGGTGCGCCTCACCACTTTGTGCGAGTGCGAGACCAACCTACTGATATATAAGAAGAAGGAAAGAAGGAGCCTGGACTCCGCCCGGCAGGCTCAATCGCTCAGACCTTGCTGCATGGCATAGGCCGCCGCCTCGGTGCGGTTGGCGGTGTGAGTCTTGTTGAGGATGGAGCGCACGTGGGTAGCGACGGTGTTCAGACTGATGAAGAGCGCCGTCGCGATGTCCTTGTTGCTTCGCCCTGCCGCCATGAGCCGCAACACCTCCACCTCCCTCGGCGTGAGATCGTCCGGCAGCCGCGTCTTCTCGGGGGGACCGGCGCCGGCAGATGCGTCCAGCAGGTCGAGTAGCCTCGCCATCGAAAGGGATTCGGCAATCTCCCGGGCTTCGCTCAGCATGCCATCATCGGATTCGCCGCCCGCGCGCAGAAAACTGCCGTAGCGGAATAACGCGTGAGCGAGCCACGGCTTCGAGTCCGAATGCTCGGCGAGTGCGCGGGCGCGCTTGAAGTGCTCCTCTGCTTCCTCGGGCTGATTCATCAGATGCGCGAGCATGCCGAGGTAAGTGTCCACGGGTCCATAACAGACCGCCGTCGGCTGGACCGCCATCTGTCCGGCGTACGGAAGGAGCCCTTGATATAGCTCCGCCGCGCGCGCGACATCTTCGAGCGCGACGCACGTCTCTGCCATGAAGGTCAACGTGGTGAGATAGAGCTCGTCTCGCGGCAGATTGGCAAATCCCGACTTTCCCATTTTCTCGAAGATAGCCCGCGCCTCCTCCATTGCGCCAAGCTCGATGAAGACAGCAGCGATCGCCGGGCCCCAGGGATTGTTGAGCGGGTCGTCGACAAACTGACGAAGCACCGGCTCCAATGCCTTCAGGCGCCCGAGCTCCCGCATGATCATCATGAATTGGGCCCCCGCTACGCTCTCGGCCGCATTGTCGCCGCTGCCCTGACCCAGCTCCGCCGCGCGCTGAATGAGACCTTCAGCCTCCTCCCAGCGACCATCCATGAGCGCGACGAAAGCATCCACCCCCGCGGCAATGTAGCGATAGTAATGCACACCGTGACGGTCGGCATCGCGATGCAACACAACGGCGAGCTCTCGTACCCGCTCGGTGTTACCCGCCTCCTGATGGCTCAGCACCAACCAATTCTCGACCTCCAAGCGAGCGAACAGATCATCGTGCTGGCTGGCAATGACCAGCGCTTCTTCTCCCACGAGAATCCGCTCCGATAGCTTCTCCGGACGCGTCCGCATTGACCAGATGACCCTCGCCATGGTTTCCGAGATGAGTATCGGATCACCGGTCTGCTTCGCGAGCTCTACGCTCTCGTATCCGACCCTGACGGCTTCGTTACGGTGCCCGGCGACGGCAAGCGCAACCGCCTTGTGACCGAGTGTGCGGGCGCGAGCATTCACGTTCTCTTCGGGCACCAGATCCAGCGCCTCGTTGACGATCTGCAGCGGCCGCTCGCTCGGTCTGTTCATGTTCTGATGCATGTATTCCCATGCGGCTTCGAGAAAGCAATCGTGGTGCCCTGCCTGCCTTGCGGCGCTCATGGCGGACTCGAGACTCGCGCTGATCGCTTCCGCCGATCGCCCGACACCTTTCTCACAGATCACACGCCCCATGTAGAGCTCGGCTTCCTGCCGGCGATGGTCCGAGCCGTCCATCTCGAGCGCATCCAATGCCATCTGATAATGTCCGATGCCTTCCTCGTGGGCGTGGCGACGCTGCGCCAGCGCGGCGGCTTTCATGGCGAACTCCACCGCTTTGTCCACACATCCGGTCTGCGCAGCGCGGTAGTAATGCTGCGCGATTCGGCCGAGCACCGGCTCGAGGTTGCCCGCGTGCGTGCGCTCGAGCATTTCGGCCACCTGCCGATGAAGCAGCAGGCATCGCGACATCGATAGCTCGTCGTACAGGGTTTCGCGGATCAGGGCGTGGCTGAACACGAACTGTCCGATACCCGTGTCGAGGGATTCGAGGATGTCGGCAGTCACCGCGGGCTCGAGGGCTTGAAGTATCTCCACGGCTTCGACGTCGTCCATGAGCGCAGCGATCTCTCGGAGTTCGAACTGACGACCGATCACCGATGCCACCGACAGGATCTCGTTGCAACGCTCCGAAAGCTGGTTGAGCCTGCGCCCGATGGCCTCGCGTATTCCATCGGGAATGCGCAATGCCAGCGCGTTGCCTTGCGCCTTATTCAGCTCGTCAGCCAGACCCTGAGCCACCTCACGCACGAATAACGGATTGCCCTCCGTCTGCTCGTAGATGGCATCGATCAGCTCGGGCGCCACCTCACGCCCGGCGCTTTCACAGATGATTTGCTCGGCATCGGCCCGGGTGAGCCCTTCGAGTCGCAGCCGGATCACTTCGAGCTCTTGGCCGAGCACGCCGAGGGTATTGAACAGCGGATGCTTGCGCGTCAGCTCGGCGTCCCGGTAGGTGCAAACGACGAGTATCGGCGCGTGGCTGAGAAGTCGTGCCAGAAACTCGAGCAGGGCAAGTGAGGGACCGTCCGCCGAGTGAAGATTGTCGATCATGATCACCAACGGCTTCTGCTCGGCGCACTCTCCGAGGTAATCGGTGATCCGGGAGAACAGTCGAAATCGTGCTTGCACGGCCCGGTCGTCGAGAAAGCCGGCCCGCGTCTCACTCGGCGCTGAGTCGTCGGGAATCAGCGCATCGATGATGCTGTGCTCCCCGCCGTCCGCCACGAGCGACGTGAGCTCCTCGATTTGGAAGCGACGTGCCGCGCTCTCCAGCACCTGAATCCATGGCCAGTAAGGCGGGGAGCCCAACGTGTCATAGCAATTCCCGACGAGCGCCACTGCCCCCAACGCTTCGGCCCATGCGCCAAACGCACGCGCGAGATGTGTCTTGCCGATGCCGGGCTGGCCGCTGAGCAGAACGAGACCGCCGCTCCCTGCCATGCTCTTCTGCAATGCTTGCTCCAAAGCATCCAACTCGGCGCTGCGACCCGCGATGGGAACGCTTGGCGGCACGCTCGTGTCGGGTTCGATGCCCTTCGGCACCAACTCGCGAATACGCAGAATCAGATCGTCATAGTGAGAGGACTCCGAATCGTCCGGCCAGCCTACGAGGTTCGCGGCTTGCACACGCCGAAACGAGAGGGGCAGGCGCACGTCGTCGAGGAGCACCGGCAACAGCGTGCCCTTCTCGAGCCCCTCCGTCGCTTCGGTCTTCACCCAGTCGGAGGCCACGGAATGTTGCGTCCAGAGCACCAGCACGCAGCTCGCTGCCCCGATGGCAGCGTCGATCACCTCCTCGAAGGACTCGCCGGGGGCAATCTTGCGATCCCACCAGACGCTCAAGCCCTCGGCTTCTAGGGCTGCCACCAGCGGCGACACGCGCTCCAGGTCTTCGCGTGAATAGCTAAGGAAAATATCCGACATCAGACTGTCGCTGGCCTACCTCCAGATCGTTGTGCTCGATGATAACCTGCGTGGCGGTGCCTGGCACCGCAGTGCCCGGCGCCGATTCTGTACAATTCCCGAGCGAGGTCCGATACAAGGGAGAGAAGTGCTGACCAAAGTGAAGACCGGATACGGCAAGGTCGAAGGTGTCGAAGGGAAGGGCTGCGCGGTATTCAGGGGTATCCCCTTTGCCGCTCCTCCCGTTGGAGAGCTGAGATACCGGCCACCGGAGCCGCCACGGCCCTGGCACGTGCTCGACGCGAGCAAGTTCGGGCCGGCAAGTCTCCAGGCCAGGCCTCAGACCACCGAGGGGGTATTTTCGGGCACCTTCGGTGCCGGAGAGTTGCCCATCGAAGAGGACTGCCTGTATTTGAACGTGTGGACCCCGGCCGAACCCGACGAGTCGTTGCCGGTGATGGTGTGGATTCACGGAGGCGCCTTTGTCATCGGCACGGGGGCTTCGCCAATGTACGACGGGAGCGAGCTCGCAACCCGAGGCCGAGTCGTGGTCGTGACCCTCAATTACCGCCTCGGCATATCGGGTTTTCTATACCTCCCCGAGCTCGGCAGCGCGAATTTCGGCACTCAGGACCAGATCGCAGCGCTGCGCTTCGTGCAGCAGGAGATTGCCGCGTTTGGCGGCGACCCCGACAACGTCACGGTGTTTGGCGAGTCCGCCGGCGGCAAGAGCGTGGAGACGCTGCTCGCCGCACCGGGTGCCCGTGGCCTATTCAACAAGGCCATCGTGCAGAGCACGTACGCGGCCTCGATGGATCCAGACGCGCACCTCGAGGCGTCGGGGCAGCTCCTGGATCTTCTGGCGTGCCGCCGGGATCAAACAGATGAATTGCGAGCCGTGCCCGCCGAAGCCTTGGTGGATGCACAAAGCCGCTGGCAAGCGCAGCGAGCGGCAACTGGAGGCGCAGGACTCACGAGCGGCGGACTGACCCCAGTTCAAGATGGCGAAATTCTGCCGCAACATCCCGTTGAAGCGCTCGCTTCGGGTGCTGCTGCAGGGGTGGCCACCATCATCGGCACAACCCGAGATGAGGCGCGTCTGTTTGGCGCGATGATGCCCGAGCTATCCGAGATGGATGACGCCACGCTGCGCGAACGTCTGGGCGCTCAAATGCGCTGGAACGAGGCAACGGCGTCCAATGCAATCGATGTTTACCGATCCGCACGTAACGGCATTCTTCCTCATGGCGCCTCCGACATCTGGTTCGCAATTCAGTCCGACCACACGTTCCGCCACCACTCGATCTGCTTGGCCGCGGCGCAGACAACGCATGCGCCAACCTGGATGTATCTGTTCAGCTGGGAATCGCCGCTGAATGACGGGGCACTCGGCGCCTGTCACGCCCTCGAGATTCCGTTCGTATTCGGTAACATGGACGGGCCCCTCGGACGGCTGGCGGGAGACGGAGCAGAAGCCGCCGCCTTGTCGGAGAAAGTGCAAGGTGCATGGCTTGCGCTCGCGCATTCGGGAACACCGGGCCACGCTGCGCTCCCACGGTGGCCGCACTACGACGCACACGCCCGCCAGACAATGGTGTTCGATCGTGAATGTGCAATCGTCTCCAAGCCAATGGAAGCCGAGCGAGCGTTCTGGGACAAGCCCTGACAGGCTGACGATCCATGCAACATCAATGCTGTCAATGCGGGCATGTGTTCACCGACCGAGAGGCGGAGTGCGAGAACTGGGAAGATCCGAGCCGATCGTTCATCTGTCCCGCCTGCCACACCCGGCTGATTCCCAACCACCGGATGAAGACGCCACTTGAACTCTGGATGGAGCGCTTCAGAACCCATCGTCGCCACATCCCCAAGCTCATTGTTGGCGTGCTGACGCTCTTGCTGCTAATGCGCATCGACTCGACCATGGGCACCATTGCAGTCATCATCTCAATCGCTGCAATCGTGTTGTTCACACTGTGGCAACCGTTACCACCGGAAATGACTCAACGCGCGGATGACCGTACGTTCAACGCATGAGAGCGACCATCGCCATGAAGCACCTGACGACAGAAGAGCTCGAATCGGGACTGGACGAGATCCGTCATGCGCCGACGGACGCAGGGGCATTGAAGCTGATCGTTCGACGCCCGGACACCGGCGAACGCGATGTTCTCGAAGAAGCCGAGCTCGATCCCGTCGAGGGTCTGGTGGGAGACAATTGGAAAACCCGCGGCAGCGGGCAAACGTCCGATGGGTCCTCGCATCCCGACATGCAGCTCAACGTCATGAACGCCCGCGTGACCGCGCTTGTCGCACAGGCGACAGATCGGTGGCCCCTCGCCGGGGATCAGCTCTATCTCGACATGGATCTGAGCGCTGAGAACCTTCCGCCCGGCACACGTCTCGTAATCGGCTCGGCAGTGATCGAAGTCACGGCACAACCGCACCTGGGCTGCAAGAAATTCGTCGCCCGCTTTGGACTCGATGCGATGAAGTTCGTCAACTCGGGGCTGGGCAAGGAACTTCGCCTACGCGGCCTGAATGCAAAGGTCGTCCAAGCGGGTGTGATACGCGTGGGGGATGTGGCAACGAAGATGCGATCGTGAATCAGATCAGCGAGCGCTTGCGCGCGGCCAATCCTCGGGTCCCAAGGTGTAGTCGCGTTGTCCTCGATCATCCATGTCGTGACATCAAGCCCACAGATCCGTTACTTCAACTCTACCAAGATTTCTCTATATCGACGGGAACCGACATTTTCAGCGTCGTGTGTCGCCGGTAATCGTATGTCACCGAATGCCAGCTCATCGCCTTCTAGTGCAAGCCAGTTCGTGCTACCTGCATCCAGATCGAAGTCGCCAAGTGGAACGCCATCTTTGTCCCGCGTCGCCAACGTCGAGCCCTCGACCACGTGAAAGAAATAGTCGCGGTGGTGAGTGTGTAAGCCTGTGCTTTCGCCCGGCTCCAGCAACATCTCCCAGACAATCACCCTATCGTTCTCGAAAAGTTTTGTGGTGGCTACCTCGGCCATATTCTCCCCCGCGCAAGTTCATCATGTTTCGAGACTAATCACCGGCAGGCAAAGGCGTCAATGAGATTCGAGTCATCTGACTGTCGGTGAGAGCGCCTTTGGGCGCCAATGGAGCCAAGATCTCCCAGCGTCACGACTTCCTATGGGTGCTCTGATGGAAGGTACACGCACTCGAGCTTGAGCCCGTC
>JAPULC010000442.1 GCA_027295305.1 Gammaproteobacteria bacterium | reverse complement strand
GAGCGCGCCCGAGAGCTGCGGCGCATCTACCCTGGCCAGAACATCTCACTGCAGGTGGATAGGGTGGGGCGCTTGCTCGCGATGCGCTATGCCCGTGGGCCGCTCGAGCAAGTGGTGTACACCCGCGAAGCGAGTGGCTTTCGTGCAGAGCACATCATAATTGAGCCCGAGACCTTCGTGGCCTACCGAGAAGCGACCATCGACCAATCGCTGTTCGTGGCCAGCCAGAATATTGGACTCGATGATGAGATCACGATGCGCCTGGCCGCCATCTTCCAATGGGACATCGACTTCGTGCTGGACATTCGTAAGGGCGACTCCTTTCACCTGATGTTCGAGGAGCTGTTTCTCGACGGCGAGAAGCTCGACAACGGTCGCATACTGGCAGCGGAATTCGTCAACCGCGGCAAGTCATACAAGGCGGTGCTGTACACCCACCAAGACGGCAGCCGGCGATTTTACGCCCCCGACGGCCGCAGCATGCGCAAGGCCTTCCTGAGGGCACCCCTCGAGTTCTCCCGCATCAGCTCGAATTTCAACCTGCGACGCTGGCATCCCATTCTGAATCGCCGCGTTCCACACAAGGGCATCGACTATGCCGCACCCCCTGGAACGCCGATCCGCGCGTCTGGCGACGGCAAAGTCGTGAAGGCGCAGAGAAACGCCACCAATGGCAGGTACGTGGTGATCCAGCATGGCGAGCAATTTCAGACGAAGTACCTGCACATGCAACGCTTTGCACGCGGGATCCGCACGGGAAAACGCGTGACCCAAGGGGAAACCATCGGCTACGTCGGCTCCAGCGGTCTCGCCACCGGCCCTCACCTGCACTACGAGTTCCTCGTGAATGGCACTCACCGCAACCCTCGCACGATCGAGCTACCCAAGGCCGAGCCCATCGCATCCGTGGAACGTGAGCAGTTCCTCACCACGACGAGCCTGGTATTGACCACCCTTGCAGGTCACCGCAAACAGCATCAGCTAGCTCTGAGCGGCGATGCCGGGCAACGCTAGTGCCCTGCAGTCCGATCTCTATATCGGGCTGATATCCGGAACAAGCATGGACGGCCTGGACATGGCCCTCGTGTCGGTGGGCCCGGCCCGCTTCGAGGTGCTGGGAACGAGGGTGGTGGCGCTCGACACCGATCTGAGGGTCTCGATGTTGGAGCTCTGCCAGTCAGGACAGGACGAGCTTCATCGTCTTGCCCAGGCAGACACCCGGTTTGCCGAGTTCTGTGGAAATGCCGTGCTCGACGCGATCAGCGGCTGGGGAGTCGACACACGCGCAGTCAACGCCATTGGCAGCCACGGGCAGACCGTTCGCCACGCGCCGAGCGCACAACCTGCCTATTCCGTGCAACTGGGTAATCCAAGCGTCCTGGCGGAGCGCACTGGCATTACCACGGTGGCGGATTTCAGAGCTCGAGACATTGCTGCCGGGGGCGAGGGCGCACCCCTGGTGCCGGCATTTCACGCGTCGGTGTTTCGAGATTCAGCAACGGACCGCGCAGTGGTAAACATCGGCGGCATGGCCAACGTGACCCTCCTGCCCGCCGACTTCAATGCACCCGTCACGGGCTTCGACACGGGTCCCGGCAACGTCCTGATGGATCTGTGGTGCCAGGCCGAGCGCGGCTCGCCCTACGACGAGGACGGCGCGTTCGCACGCAGCGGAAACCTCTCCCACGATCTGCTCCCGACCCTCGCGACGGAGCCATTCTTTCGGCGTCAGCCACCCAAAAGCACCGGCCGCGAACTGTTCAACCGCGAATGGCTTCGCGCCCGGGCTCCCGCCATCTCCGAGCTGCCACCCGAAGACGTCGCCAACACCCTGACGGAACTCACCGCAACCACCATCATTGAGGCAATTTTAAGCAGCGACCTCGAAGACCCCGAGATCCTCGTCTGCGGCGGTGGTCATCGCAATGCTTTTCTCATGGAGAGACTGGCGCAATTGGCAAGTCCGTCGACCGTCGCCAGCACCACCGCGAAGGGAATCGATGCCGATTTCGTCGAAGCCTGTGCGTTTGCGTGGCTCGCATGGCGAGCGCTCAGCCACGAGCCAGGCAATCTACCTGCCGTGACCGGCGCCACGGGCCCAAGGATTCTGGGAGGTATCTATCTGGCGTAACGGGCTCCAGCGCTTCGCGCTGGCGCTTTGGCGGTTCGCTGCGCGAACCGCACGAGATCAAGTGGCGGCGGTGCGCTCGCGAACCGCACCATCAAATAGCGAAAGAGTTACCGCATCCACAGGTGCTGGACGCATTGGGGTTGTTGACCAGAAATTGAGCGCCCTGAAGGCCTTCCCGATAGTCGATCTCGGCCCCCGTCAGATATTGAATGCTCAACGAGTCCACGACCAGCGTTATCCCGCCGTTCACCACCGCGGTGTCTTCGTCGGCGATCTCTTCGTCGAAGGTGAAACCGTAGGAGAACCCGGAGCAGCCGCCGCCGGTGACGAATACACGTAGTTTCAGCGCCTCGTTACCCTCTTCTTCGATCAGCGTCCGCACCTTGGACGCAGCGGAATCACTGAATCGTATCGGATCGCCGGCGATAGCTTGGGTTTCGGTGGACATCAGACCTCGAATTATCCGCTGAAAAGCGTAATCCGGTCAACGGTCGCTGCCGGTGCCATCCTGCAGATTGGGAGGCACGTCACGGGTTGGAAGCGCGCGCACGGTCGCGCTTTGCTCGCGAGCCATCCCGTGCACCAGCCGGCCGTCCACCACTGCACCCATGGCGACCTCGATCAGGTGATAGTAAACATTACCTTCGATGCGGGCCTGAGGCGCCAGCTCCACGTGCTTACTCGAATGAATGTCCCCAACCACGCGCCCGTTGATGACGACGTTGGGAACCCGGATCTCCCCGTGTACCTCGCCCTTCGCGGTGAGGGTCACGGTCGCATTATCGCTCTCCTCCGCGTAGACGTTCCCCTTGATGACGCCGTTGATCAAAAGTTGATCACAAAAACGGACATGACCTTCCACCACCGCATTGTTCGCAATGAGCGTGGCCCCCTTCACATCCTGATTGTCGGAGTTCCAGAACACTTCTCATCCCTCCTCGACGCGCCACTCGAAGGAACGTTCCAATCGTCCTCCAGCGCCACGCGCTTCTGCCACCACCTCGATGGCCCGCGGATCGAACCCCTCGGGGAGCTCTAACAGCCCGGGGAAGTCCTGAAAGTAGCGAAACCGATATACCATCGGATACTCGCTGAGCTCCGCGACCTCGTTCAGAGGCAATACCAGAGTTTCTCCGTTGCGTATGCCTACCAAGTTTAGCGTGACTTTCCCCTGAACGACGCGGTGCTTCTTCTCATCAACTTGCGTCAACAGCAGCTTGTATCGCAACGTGCCCTCGTCCGCGGTACGGCGGAGGTCCAGCCGCTCGATCCGAAGCCCCAAGCGATCCGCCCCGGGAACCATGAGTGAACGGTAAAACCTGAGCTGTTCCTCCAACCCCACGATTCGCGTCTCGAAGGACTTCACCGACTCGCGGTATCTCGACCCTAGCTCCTCGTCGATCTGTTCTTCGACCATCAAATCCGCCACTCTCTGTCGCAAGACCTCGAGTTCTCGTCGCGCTTCGACGAACGATACCTGGAGCCGATCGCGTTCGCTCACCGTCTCCAGCTCCGCCCGAAATCCGTTCATGTGGCCGATCCCGAAGGCCAAGGTGCAAGCGATCGCTACCAGCACAACCCCTAGGATGATCCGCAGCCGGCGCATCCAGGGCCGCCGCGCAACCACCTGATAGCGAACGTTGCGAGCTGATCCAAAGATAGGCATTTTCAAGGAGAACTGGCCCCAAAGGCATACGGCAACCTCCGCTTATAATAGGTCTCACCCCGCGAAACCTGAAGCCGACGAGGCAAGGCGCGAGGGGCGGCGCGTCAAGTCGCGGGTGCTGGAGACCATTAGATGAAGCAACGCCGATAGCCATGGCCAAGTGGGACTTCGATGCATTCACGCTCGCCACGTTCCGTCAGCGCCTCGCCCACGTGGATGCATTGCCGCAGCTCGCAATCCTGGGAGTTCTGTGCGGCGCACTGACCGGCATCGTCATGCTCGGCTTCCGCGGAGCCATAGAGGTGCCGCTGTCCTTCGTGCTGCCGGGAGGTGATTCCGAGAACTTCGAGGATCTGCCGGTGTTCGCACGATTTGCGCTCCCCGTCGTGGGAGGCCTTGCGATCGGCTTCGTGCTGACGCGCCTGTCAGCGGAGAACCGTTCGGTCGGCGTCACGCACGTGATGGAGCGATTGAGTCGACATCAGGGCCACCTGCCACTGCGTAACGCGCTGCTGCAATTTTTTGGCGGTGCGCTGGTGCTCATTTCCGGTCACTCCAGCGGTCGTGAAGGACCTGCAATACATCTTGGGGCAGCCAGCTCCAGCTTGCTCGGCCAGGCCCTCGAGCTCCCCAACAACAGCATCCGTACGCTGGTGGGATGCGGAACCGCGGCAGCAATTGCGGCGTCATTCAACACCCCCGTCGCCGGCGTGATCTTCGCGATGGAGGTGGTGATGATGGAGTACTCCCCCGCAAGCTTCATCCCGGTGATCCTCGCCGCCGTCACGGCAACCTTGCTCACCCACCTCGTCTATGGGGCCGAGCCTGCGTTCAACGTTCCAGAGCTGGCACTCAATTCTCTGTGGGAAATTCCGTTCGTCGCGCTACTCGGCCTGGCCGCAGGGTTACTGGCTGCAATCTTCATCAGGCTCGCCCGCTCTGTCGCGGACTATCCCCTGGGATCTCCGTGGCAACGTGTCGCACTCGCCGGCGTGCTCACCGGTACCACCGCGATCATCGTTCCGCAGGTGATGGGCATTGGCTATGACACCGTGAACGCAGCGCTGCTCGGCGAAATCGGCATCGCAGCCGTGATATTGATCATGGCGTCGAAGCTCCTGGTCAGCGCTTGCAGCGTGGGTCTGGGGGTGCCTGCGGGCCTCATCGGCCCGACCCTTGTGATCGGTGCGACCCTCGGGGCTGCACTCGGTTATCTGGTTGCATGGGTGTTCCCCGACTATGCGAACAACCCGGGTTTCTATGTGTTGCTGGGCATGGGCGCGATGATGGGAGCAACGCTTCAGGCACCCCTCGCGGCATTGATGGCCATCCTGGAGCTCTCGGCAAACCCGGGAATCATTCTTCCCGCCATGCTCGCCATCGTGGTGGCTGCCATGACGGCAAGCGAGGTGTTCAAGAGCCGCTCGATATTCCTCACCACGCTCGAGGCGCGTGGGTTCCGCTATCTCACCGATCCCCTCACCCTCGCACTGCAAAAGGTCGGCGTATCGGGGATCATGGAGCGAAGCCTCGCCAGGCTCGCCGCCGTCACCTCGGTCGAGGCCGCGCGCACCGCCATGCAGGATGATCCTCGCTGGATCGTCATTACGCGCGACAATCTACCGACGGCGGTCCTCAACGCGGCGGATCTATCGCGCCAGCTGGAGATACTGGGAGAATCGGGAGGCAACGCTGATGCGATCGATCTGCTGGAGATTCCCGGGCTTCGAATGGACGTGGCGCTCGTCGATCAGAGGGCTACGCTGCAGGAGGCGCGGGAGCGAGTCGAACAGACCGGTATGGAGGCGCTCTGTATCACCCGCACATCCGCGCCGATGATCGTAAGCGTGGTCGGCGTCCTCACCCGCCAGGATATCGACGATTACTATCAGTTCAGTCACTAGTGTTCCGTAACCCTCAAATGCTCGCAGACTGGTTGAAGGCCCTCCACTTGATCGGCGTCGTGTGTTGGTTTGCCGGCATCTTCTATCTTCCACGACTGTTCGTTTACCACACGATGGCGCAGGACAGCGTCAGCATCGAGCGCTTCAAGCTGATGGAGCGACGCCTCTTTCGCGGAATCATGACGCCATCGGCAGTCGTCGCCGTGACGTTCGGGCTTTGGATGATGACACTCAACTGGAGCTACTACCTCAGCGCGCTGTGGTTTCCATTGAAGCTCGCCCTGGTGTCGATTCTTATCGCATATCATGTGTATTGTGGTTTCATCATCCGCCGCTTCCAGCGCGACGAGAATTCCCGGGGTCACGTGTTCTATCGATGGTTCAACGAGTTTCCCATCATCGTTCTCGTGTGCGTCGTGATCCTCGCGGTGGTGCGGCCGTTTTGACCCGAGGGCAAGGGAGGCGTGCATGACCTCTGACGCGCGACGCGGTTCGGAGGCGCTCTACAAGAGAGCCCTTTCACTCATTCCGGGAGGCGTGAACTCGCCTGTGCGAGGGTTTGGCGGTGTCGGTGGCGATCCTGTCTTCTTCAAGCGCGGAGAAGGTGCCTTCATGTACGACGAAGACGACAACGCCTACATCGACTACGTCGGCTCCTGGGGACCTCTCATTCTCGGCCACGCCCATCCGGGGGTCGGCGACGCGGTGAAGGCTCAGATAGACAACGGTCTTTCATTCGGCGCTCCCACTCGGCTCGAGGTCGAGATGGCCGAGAAGATCGTCGCGTTGGTGCCGAGCATCGAGAAGGTGCGGATGGTGAACTCGGGAACGGAAGCCACCATGAGCGCCATCCGTCTCGCACGTGGATTCACGGGGCGAGACTTGATCGTCAAATTCGAAGGTTGCTATCACGGCCACGCAGACGCGCTGTTGGTAAAGGCAGGATCAGGGATTCTCACGTTGGGCATACCGGGATCGCCGGGCATCCCCGAAGACGTCACCAAGCACACGCTGAATCTGCCGTACAACGACGTCCGTGCGGTGAAGCAGGCATTCGAGCGGTTCGGAAGCGAGATTGCGACGGTCATCGTAGAGCCGGTGGCAGGCAACATGGGATGCGTACCCCCCGTCAATGGCTTCTTGGAGTGCTTGCGTGAATGCTGCAGCGCCGAAGGTGCCCTTCTGATCTTCGACGAGGTCATGACCGGGTTTCGCGTTTCTCGCGGCGGCGCTCAGGAGCTCTACGACATCAGCCCGGACCTCACCACTCTGGGTAAGGTCGTCGGCGGGGGTATGCCGGTAGGCGCATTTGGAGGTCGCGCCGAGGTGATGGCATGCATCGCACCGGAGGGTCCCGTTTATCAGGCAGGCACGCTCTCGGGCAATCCCATCGCAATGCGCGCTGGGCTTACGATGCTCGACGCGATCTCCGAGGACGGATTTCACGCGCGACTCGACGCAGCGACGGCCTCGTTGGTGGACGGTCTGCGCGAAGCTGCCCGGGAGGCGAAGATTCCCGTTGCGCTCAATCGAGTTTGCGGAATGTTCGGCCTCTTCTTTACCTCTGCAAAGGAAGTCACGAGCTACGAACAGGTGATGAATTCCGATAGCGCGCGCTTCAGCCGCTTCTTCCACTTCATGTTGGACCATGGCGTCTACCTGGCGCCGTCGGCATTCGAGGCCGGATTCGTCTCTGCCGCACACGATGACGACGTCATCGACCAGACGCTCGCGGTTGCACGATCTGCGTTCGCCTCGCTCCAGGCCGAGGACTGATGGCGTACGACATTTACGGCCTGGGTAATGCTCTCGTCGACATGGAATTTCAGATTCGCGACGACTTTCTGCGGGTGTTCGACATTGCGAAGGGTCACATGACCCTGGTCGAAGAAGACCGGCAATTCGAGCTCATCGAGAACCTTGCCGATCGCAAGCCGATCCGCTCCAGCGGCGGCTCTGCTGCCAATACCCTGATCGGCATCAGTCACCTCGGCGCCGCCGGCTTTTACTCTTGCCGCGTGGCAGGCGACGAGGCGGGGCGATACTTCATCGACGATCTGAACCGCGCCGGCATCGACACCAATCCTCACGACCACACCGCCGACGGCGTTACGGGCAAATGCCTTGTCCTCATCACCCCGGATGCAGAAAGGTCGATGAATACGTTTCTCGGCGTTTCCGCAGCGCTCAGCATCGACGATCTGAACGAGTCGGCGTTGCGCGATTCGCGTTATCTGTACATTGAGGGATATCTGGCCTCGTCACCGAGCGCTCGCGCGGCAGCGACCCATGCCCGCGAACTCGCCGATGACAGCGATGTGACAACGGCGCTCACGCTCTCGGACCCGAGCATGGTCGAGCTCTTTCGAGACGAGCTGCAAGCCATGCTCGGCGACGGCGTCGATCATCTGTTCTGCAACGAGGAAGAAGCACTTAAATGGTGCCGAACCGATCGACTGGACGTAGCACTCCATGAGCTCAAGGACATCGCGCGATGTTTGAACGTCACGCTGGGCGCTGAGGGCACGCTGACGTTCGACGGCCACGTTCAGCATCATGTGAACGCATTCCCCGTGAGCGCCGTCGACACCAACGGGGCAGGAGACATCTTCGCCGGAGCCTGTCTCTGGGCAATGCTCAAAGGCCAAGAGCTCACCGCAGCCACACGTTTCGGCAACTACGCGGCATCCCAGCTCGTCGTGAATTACGGTCCGCGGCTGTCGCCACTAGGTTATCGCGAGCTCTCGCGCTCGTATCCAGGTCCGCTCAACTCTAAGATCCCTTAGGAGCGCGAGATGGTGCCGGGCACGGTGTGCCGGGCACCACTCCTACGAGGCCTGGCACCACATCTCTCAGAACAGCGACATCTTGGCACCACTCCTACTATGTGCCTCTCAGAACAGCGACATCTGGCGCGACACCAGCTCGTCGAAATTGGTGTCGAGAAATCTAAGAACCTGATCGGCCACTGGCTTGAGCTGACGCTCGACGTAGTGCTCGTAGTCGAGCGGAGTCACACAATGCTCCCTCACCTCCGGACCCGCCCTGGTGACGTAGTATTCGATCCAGCTGCCGCGTCCGTAACGCGTCGGCAGGCCACTGCGCTTTCGCTGCGCTTCCGCAACGCGCGCAGCGCGCACTTGAGGAGGCACGTTCAACTGATATTCATCCAGACGCTTGCGCAACCGTTTCCGATAGACGAGCTCCTCATCGAGCTTCCCCCCCAAAACCTTCGCGACGATGTCGTGAATGTACTCTGCATACGCCTCGCCCAGGAACACGCGACGATAGAGCTCCTCCTGAAATCGCTTCGCCAGCGGTGTCCAGTCGCTACGCACGCGCTCCAATCCCTTGAACACCACGTGTTGGCCCTGGTGGTCCTCCACCAGGCCGGCATAACGCTTCTTGCTTCCAGCATCGGAGCCGCGCACTGTCGGCATCAGGAATCGTTGATAGTGGATTTCGAACTCGATCTCCATGAAACATTCGAGAGCGAACGCCTCAATCACCCACGCCTGGAGCCAGGCGTTGAGCTCCATCGCGATCGCCCGCCCCCGCGCCTTACCGTCGTGATCTTCGTCGCCGAGCCAAACGAAAAGTGAATCCGTGTCACCGTAGATCACCTCGAACCCGAGGCTCTCGAGCTTCTCCTTGCTCGCCTTGATGACCTCGTGACCGCGCAGGGTGATCGAGCTCGCCAGGCGATGGTCGTAGAAGCGACACAGTGGTGTCCCGAGCACGCCATAGAACGAGTTCATCAGAATCTTGATGGCCTGAGACAGCGTAGCGTTCCCATGGCTCTTCGCAGCTTCGCGGGCTTGCCACAGTTCCTCGATGATCTGCGGAAGGATGTGATGCTCGCGTGAGAAACGTGCGCCGCGAAAGCCCGGCACCGTCGCCGTTTCGCCCTCGGCTTTCCACAAGCCCAAGGGATCGATCTTGAACGTCCTGATGATGCTCGGGTACAAGCTCTTGAAGTCCAGCACCACGACATTTCGATAGAGCCCCGGCCTGGACTCGAGCACGTAGCCGCCCGGGCTGGCTCGCACGTCCTCGCTCTCCACGTGCGGAGCGACATAGCCCGCCCTGTGCAGTCGGGGGAGATAGAGATTGTCGAACGCTGCTACCGATCCCCACCAACGATCCATCGGCAAGCCGGTGAGTCGCACGCGTTCCAGGATCAGCTCGAGAATTTCGGTGTGCTCGAAGATGTCAAGGACGAGCTCGCAATCTTCGAGGTTGTATCGCGCAAGGGCGTCCCGATCAGAGTCATACAACGCAATGATCTCCTCGGCCCTCTGATCCACGTCCGTGATCAGCTTGCCCCGGCCGAGCACCTCCTGCGCCACGTTCTCCAACGTAAAACTCTCGAACGAAAACCCGCCAAAACGCAACGACTCCACCCCGTCGAGCACGACGCGTCCGGGAACTTGGACACTCGTTGCATCAGAGGACCTGCTGCGGATGCGAGGCTCACGCCCATCGCGCCCCAACGCAAATTTGACGCCCAATGCGGCGCAGCGCCGCGCGATCGTAGTCAGATCGAAACCGACGACGTTCCACCCCGTCACCAGATCCGGATCGCAATCAGCGAACCATGTCAGGAACTGGCGCAGCATCGCTTTCTCGTCAGTCGAGCTGACGATGAAGTCAGCTGCTCCGATAGCGGTGTCCCCGTTCATGAAGACACACTGCTCGGAGCCGGTAGACACTCCCACGCAGAGAATCTCTCCCGTGCGATAGTTGGTCTCAATGTCCAACGAGGCGACTTTCAGACGCGGCCGATAGTCCGATGGCGTCATGCGCAGCGCTCCGGACGCATCCGCAAAGCGCACCCCACCACGGACGAATCGCTCCATGAGATAACGATCGGCGGGAGAAACGTCGGCTTCACACGCCGTGATCGCCTCGCGCTCAAGCCGACGACGGCATTCATACCAGCTACCGCTGGACCCACAATGCACGGCAGTCATGACATTGCCATCGCGATCGCAGAGCGCGACTTGCTCCGTCCTCACGGACGGGAGATCCGCAAGCAAAGCTTTCACGGAAGGCGCATCGGTGCGCTTGACGAACAGCACCGCATCGTTGCCGTCGAGCACCAGACGACGCGGACCCGCGTGCGTCGAGAGCCAGTACTCCAGCCGAATGGCATCGTCGACGTCGCGCCATTCACGCGTGAGTAAGAATCCTTCCTGATCACTCATTGGGTGGCCGCTATCCTGGACCAATCGGCAATGCGCTGCCGATCTCTATCCGCTCGGGACTTATCCGTACACCGCAGGCCACTACTTCGACCCCCGATGCGACCGCGTGGCGCAACGCCTCGGCGTATTCTGGATCGATTCTCTCTGCCGGCGATATGCGCCGAATCCCCGTATGCTGCGCACAATAGAAAAGCACTGCACGAAAGCCCTTCAGCGCAAGATCGGAGAGAATCGCGAGATGACGTCGCGCCCGCTCACTCGGCGCGTCGGGGAACAAACCGAGTCCCCGACTCGACCCCAGCGTCACGCTCTTCACCTCGAGATAACAATCCGGCCGTCCTGGAGCACGCAGACGAAAATCGATACGCCCGCTTGCTACGGAATGTTGCACCGCCACCTCGGAGCGCACGTCCTCATAGTCACGAAATCCAGGCAAGTTTCCAGAAGTCAGGGCTTCCTTCACCAAACGATTGGCACGCAAAGTATTGATGCCGACCAGTGATCCGTCTCGGACCTCGATGAGCTCCCAGGTGAGAGCGTACTTACGCCGGGGATTGCCACTGTCCCAATACCAGATACGTGAGCCCGGCTCGGCGCATCCCGACATGGCACCGGTGTTCGGGCAATGCATCGTCACGACACGCCCGTCAGCCAACTCGGCGTCTGCGAGAAAGCGCTTGTAGCGCTGCACGAGACGAGCCTCCCTGAGCGGCGGATCGAACTTCAACGATGCACCCCTTCCTGGAGCAACTCGCCTATCCGATCGCCCGCTCGTGCAAGATCCTCGAGACTCGCCGTATCAGAGATGACGTCGGGCTCTGCTACCTCGAGGTGGATGATGTCACGCCCCTGCCTCTCGAGAGTCAACGCCCGATCCAGAATCTCCATGACCTGAACAGGGCGCACCAGCCCCACCCTCGATGCGAATCCCGGCTCTGTGCGTATCTGTGCCATTGGCCATCGATTGCCGCGGAAGGGTCTATTCTAGCTCGATGGATATTGCGAAAATGGCAGCCGAGCGCACCCCATCCGATGGCCCGTGTGGGCCCTTGAAACGGCGGAAATTGCCCCAAATTCTGCGCACTTACCGCATGCCAACGCACGCTCAATCTGGTCTGGCGAATCGCCAGGTGTTTTGGTAACGTTCGCCGTCCGCCGCATGGCGGCCCGGTCAACCAAGTGAGGGTAATCACTCAATGGCGACTAGGCGCAAGAAGAAACCGGAATCTTCGAACTTCCAGAATTTCACTCCCTATCGAGCCAAGAAAGGCGAGGCTTACATGAATGCTCCCCAGCTCGGGCATTTCCGCAACATCCTGCTCGATTGGCGCCTCGAGTTGATGGAGGAAGTCGATCGCACCGTCCACCACATGCAGGACGAAGCAGCCAATTTTCCAGATCCCACCGACCGAGCGAGCCAGGAGGAAGAGTTCTCGATCGAGCTCAAGACCCGCGACCGTGAGCGCCAACTGATCAAGAAGATCGATCAGACCGTCGAGCGAATAGACCAGAAAGATTACGGGTTCTGCGACACCTGCGGTGTGGAAATCGGTATCAAGCGCCTCGAGGCGCGGCCCACCGCCGCTCAGTGCGTGGACTGTAAGACACTCGAGGAGATCAGGGAGCGCCAGCTGCACGGTTGACGGGCACCGCACGGGTATCGCATCGCCACGTGTCGCAGGACTCATCCCAAAGCAATTACGTCGGACGGTTCGCACCGTCTCCCACCGGACCTCTACACATGGGCTCGTTGCTGGCCGCGGTGGCGAGCTACCTGGACGCCCGCGCGCACCACGGCCGCTGGCTCGTGCGTATGGAGGACCTGGATCCGCCGCGGGAGATCCCTGGCGCCCAGGACGAAATCCTGAAAGCGCTCGAGGCACACGGCCTCAATTGGGATGACGAGGTCGTCTGCCAGAGCACGCGTGCCGAACTCTACGAAACGGCACTCGCGAAACTTGCAGATATGGGCTGCGTCTATCGTTGCCGCTGCACCCGACGCCAGCTCCAGGGTGGCATCTATCGCGGAACCTGTCGTAATCGCAACGTGCCCCGCGAGGAGGCGCACTCCATACGTATCAAAGTTCCCACCGGGCAGATCGCATTTACGGATCTGAACTTCGGCCGGGTGAGTCAAGACCTTGCGGCCCAGCTTGGGGATTTCATCGTGCGCCGTCGCGACGGGCTCCACGCCTATCAGCTCGCGGTTGTAGTGGATGACGACGAACAGAAGATCACACACGTCGTACGGGGCGCCGATCTACTCGACAACACGCCGCGGCAGATCTACTTGCAGCAGGTCCTTGGCTGCGACACGCCGGCGTATCTGCACGTCCCGGTCATTACCAACGCCAATGGCGTCAAGCTCAGTAAGCAGAGCGGCGCGGTGGCGCTGCACGACAGTCAATCCGGGGGAAATCTCGAGAACGTGATGCGCAAGCTGGGACATCCGCCACCCAGCACATTGAAGGGGGCAGAGGTCTCGGAGCTTCTTCATTGGGGCGCGATGCAGTGGCGACGCAAGCGCCTTCCCACGCACCTCGATCCCGAAGGCTGACCGACGACGTGTTATCATCTGCCGTTCCAGAAGCCCCCTCTGATCCACACCATGGAGGGCGTGACAGAATTCGCTTTTGAATTCTGGAGGGAGGAGCGCACGGATGTGCGACACGGCCCAGCAAAATACGGTTTACGGCCGAGCTTTGGTCGGTGCGCCGGCTTTGCGTCAACCTTTCAAGGGCGGTCGCGAGCATGAGCCAGATTCTCGTCGTCGATAGCGAGGCCCACATCCGACAATCTCTGCGGGAGTTGCTGGAGCAACATGGCTATTCCGTGGTCGAGGCGCGCAGCTTCGATGAGGTCGGGGAGCGGCGAGATCTCCAGAGCTTCGCCGTCATCATCAGCGAGCTGCGGCTACCGGGCGGGCTCGGAACCGATCTGATCCAACTTGCGGCTCCCACTCCGGTGATCATCTCGAGTCAGAGCCCCAGCATCGCCGCGGCGGTGGATGCCATCAAGCTCGGCGCCGCAGACTTTCAACCTAAGCCGTTCGATCACGATGAGATGTTGCTCTGCATCAGCCGCGTGCAGAAGGAGCAGCAGCTGATTCGCCAGAATCTAGCGCTCAGATCGGAGCTCTCCCGTGACTACCCCGTGTCCGGCATGATTGGATCCTGTCCGGCCATGCTCGCTTTGTTCGAGCAGATCAGGAAGGTCGCGCCCACCGAGTCAACGGTTTTGATCCAGGGCGAGTCGGGTACCGGCAAAGAATTGGCTGCGCGAGCGCTCCATCAGGGCAGTTCTCGCAGCGATGCCCCTATGATCTCGTTGAATTGTGCGGCGATCCCCGACAGCCTGCTCGAATCGGAACTATTCGGATACGAGAAAGGCGCGTTTACCGGCGCCAGCGCCCCGCGCAGCGGCCTGCTCGAGGCGGCAGACGGTGGCACGCTCTTCCTCGACGAAGTCGGGGAGTTGCCGATGGCGGCGCAAGCGCGATTGCTGCGCGTGCTCCAGGAAGGCGAAATACGACGCGTGGGCAGCGTGGAGACCCGACGTGTGAACGTGCGCCTGATCGCTGCCACCCATCGCGATCTCAAGGCGGCCACGGCCAATGGGGCTTTTCGACAGGACCTCTTCTACCGTCTGAACGTCGTGACCCTCGCCCTGCCGCCTCTTCGGGAACGAGGCGACGACATCCTGGACCTTTCGCAGACACTTCTCGAGCGTACTTGCCAGAAGCTCAACAAGCCCCGCCTCACCCTATCCGGTGAGGCGTTGCGCACGATCCAGTCCTATCACTGGCCCGGCAACGTACGCGAGCTCGAGAATGCCATCGCGCGCGCAGTCATCCTCTGCGATACCCAGATCATCGATCCCGAGCTCCTCGCTATCGACCTCTCGCTGGCCTCCTCGCAGGATCCTATCGAAGCCACATCACGACGCGCGCAGCCGATCTCCCTCGAGGAGCACTTCGTGAACATCGTCTTGGATTACCAGGATGAGATGACGGAGACCGAGCTCGCAGAGAAGCTCGGAATCAGTCGCAAGAGCCTTTGGGAGCGGCGTCAGCGGCTGAACATTCCCCGAAAAAAGACCCGCACCCGACGCGCACGAACGTGAATTCAGCGGACTGTATCACCCACTACCAAATTGGGCGTTACAGCCCACTGGCTCTGGTATGCTCCTCAGATGAAGTGGTCGTTTGGTGAAGCCACTGAAAACATGGCGTCGGAAGTAAACCCGTCAGTGGTCACTGACCCCTCGCCGATCGTCATCCCCAGAGATCAGCACTCCATCTCGCGCAAGAACATCAGTGAAAACGCGCTGAAAGTTCTGTATCGATTGCTCAATGCGGGCCACCAGGCCTTTCTGGTAGGCGGTAGTGTGCGCGACCTCCTGTTGGGACTGTTGCCGAAAGACTTCGATGTCGCCACCAGTGCTCATCCCGACGAGGTCCGGCGCCTGTTTCGCAACAGTCGCCTGATCGGTCGGCGCTTTCGTCTTGCACATGTCCGTTTTGGTCGAGAGATCATCGAGGTGTCCACTTTCAGAAGCCTTCTCACGACGAGCACGCAAGGCAATGGTGAGGACCGCGACGGCGAACAACACGCTGTCGTATCGGATCGCGGCGTGATCCTTCGCGACAACGTCTATGGCACGATCGAGCAGGATGCGCAACGCCGCGATTTCACGATCAACGCGCTCTACTACACGCCGGCTGATTTCTCCGTCTATGACTACACCGGCGGCATGGACGACCTCGAGCGGCGTCAGATCCGGTTGATTGGCGATCCCCAGGTCCGCTATCGAGAAGATCCGGTTCGAATGCTGCGTGGCGCGCGCTTTGCGGCGAAGCTCGACTTCGATTTCGCCGAGGACACGCTGCGCCCGATCGACGATCTCGCGTTTCTTCTGGAAGAGGTAGCACCGGCCAGGTTGTTCGACGAGTTGACGAAGCTCCTCCTCAGCGGTTACTCGGTGCGCGCTTGGCAGGAGCTGCGAAAGACAACACTGCTCGAGCACCTGCTGCCCCTGACCTGGGACGCCCTCGACGACACCATGGAAGATCTGATCCTCGATGCCATGCACAACACGGACAGGCGTATCGCGGACGGGCTGCCGGTCACGCCGGGATTTCTGGTCGCGGTGCTTCTGTGGCCAGCGCTCGTCGAGGCGAGGGCGAGTCTTCTCGCGGACGGCAGGCCACCCGCCGACGCGTTACATACCGCAGCCTTGGAGGTCATCGCAAAGCAACAATCGCGCGTCGCCATGCCACGGCGTTTCAGCACGTTCGCTAAGGAAATGTGGGAGCTACAACCGCGACTCGAGCGGCGCCAGGCCTCGAGAGTTGAACGCCTTTTACAGCATCCCCGATTCAGAGCCGCTTACGACTTTCTGTTACTGAGGGCAAAATCCGAAGACGCTCTCACGGATCTGGGGGACTGGTGGGAACGCTATCAAGCGCTGGACAAGACCGAGCGCAGTCGGATTCGTGCCGACCTCGGGCCCACAGGAACCCGGCGAAGAGGCCGCCGGGGTTCGAGGAGCCGCTCGAATTCAAGAGCCGAGAGACGCCAATGACGAGAGCCTTGCACACAAATCAGGTCTTCGCGGAGACGGCAATGCGGCCGCGCTTCATCGCGGTGGAAGGTCCCATTGGCGTAGGCAAAACGACCCTCGCCAAGCGCCTCGCGGAGAGCTTCAACTATGAGACGTTGCTCGAGCCGTCATACGCCAACCCGTTCCTTGACAAGTTCTACCGCGACGGCAGCAACTATGCACTGTCCACGCAGCTCTACTTTCTGCTGCATCGCGCGCAGCAGCTCGCCGAGCTCAGGCAAGACGATCTGTTTCGCCCCGTGCGGGTGGCCGATTTTCTGATGGAGAAGGATCGGCTGTTCGCCGAGCTCACTCTCAACGAGGAGGAACTCGCGCTCTACAACCAGGTCTACGCCCATCTCACGATTTCACAGCCGGCCCCCAGCCTCGTGATCTATCTGCAGGCGCCGAAGGAGATTTTGCTGACGAGGATCAAGCGCCGCGGCGTCCCGGCAGAGCAATATATCCGACCCGATTACCTGGAAGCGTTGAACGAGGCGTATGCGCGCTTTTTCCACTTCTACGACTCGGCACCGCTGCTCATCGTCAACGCCGGCGAAATTGATCTCGTCAACGATGACGCGCAGTATGAGAGCCTCCTTCAGGAGATCCTGGAGTTTCGCGGCCCCCGTAACTACTACAACCCGCAGCCAAGCCTACTCTGAGAGGCTCGCACCATGAGCACCCAAGCGCCTGTCCGTAAAGTTACGGTCAACACGCTTCAGGCGTTGAAGAAGCGCGGCGAGAAATTCGCATGCCTGACGGCCTATGACTCGCTGTTTGCCGAGTTGATCAGCTCCGCCGGTGCGGAGGTGATCCTCGTCGGCGACTCTCTCGGCATGGTGCTACAGGGTCACGATTCCACGTTGCCCGTCACCCTGGACGACATGATTTACCACATGACCTGCGTGCGAGCAGGCAATACCGGGGCCCTCGTGATGGCCGATCTGCCGTTCATGAGCTATGCAGCCGAGCCGCAGACCCTCGAGAGCGCAGCGGCCCTGATGCGCGTCGGCGCCCATATGGTCAAGCTCGAAGGCGGCGCGTGGATTGCCGAGTCGACGCGGCTGTTGACCGAGCGCGGCATCCCGGTGTGCGCCCACATGGGGCTCACCCCGCAGAGCATCAACCGACTTGGCGGCTATCGCGTTCAGGGACGCGATACGTCCCAGGCAAACGCGATGGTCGAGGAAGCGCAAATGCTCGAGGACAAGGGCGCAAGCATTCTGCTGCTGGAGTGCGTCCCCGTCGAACTCGCGCGTCAGATCACGGAGCTGTTGTCCATCCCGGTCATCGGCATCGGCGCCGGACCACACACCGATGGGCAGATCATGGTGATGCACGACATGCTGGGAATCACCCCGCCGTCAATCAAGCCGCCCAAGTTCATCAAAAACTTCCTGCCGGAATCCAACGACGGCATCCGCGGTGCCTTTGCTGCCTACGTGGCGGCGGTGAAGAATGGCTCCTTCCCGGCACCGGAGCACTGCTTCAACTAGGGGCGTGTGCTCAAGGTCCTAGCCGAGCCACATGCAGACCCATACGGGCATCGAGACAATCAGAGAGGCCCTTGTCGCAGAGAGGGTAGCGGGTAAATCCGTGGGCCTCGTTCCCACCATGGGCAATCTTCATCCGGGCCACCTGGCTCTCGTGGAAACGGCACGGCGCGACAACGATCTCGTCGTAGTGAGCATTTTCGTCAACCCGCTGCAGTTCGGCCCCAACGAGGACTTCGACGGGTATCCACGAACACTCGAAGAAGACGCAGAAAAGCTGGAACGCGCAGGCACCGATGTCGTGTTCGCGCCGTCACTGGACCGTATCTACCCCAAATCGATGCAAGCGATGACCACGGTGGCGGTTCCGGGCCTCACACGAATCTTGTGCGGCGCCCATCGACCCGGCCACTTCGATGGCGTCACCACGGTGGTGAACAAGCTCTTCAACATCATCTCGCCCGATCGCGCCTACTTCGGAGAGAAGGACTACCAGCAACTCATCGTGATACGCACCATGGTGAGCGATCTCGACATGACCATCGAAGTCGTCGGTGTGCCCACCGTGCGCGACACCGATGGCCTCGCGCTGAGCTCACGTAATGCGTATCTCGATACCAACGAGCGTGCTAAGGCGCCGGGGCTATACCGGACACTCAGCAAGATGAAAGCCGAGATCGAGAGTGGTGTGCGGCCAGGTGACGCTCGCCCCTACGAGGAGATTGCGAGCGCCGCAAGCGCTGAGCTGGAACGACTTGGATTTCTGCCGGACTACGTCAAGGTAAGAAAGCGGGCGGATCTGGAAATTCCCGACGCGACGTGCACGGAGTTGATTGCCCTCGGAGCTGCTTCTCTAGGTCGAACTCGCCTCATCGACAACCTGTCTATCGATCTCTGACGATGAGCGATCTCTAACGATGAGCGATCCCCCCTTGCTCGACGAACACTCCGACGCCACGGCTTTGCCGGCGTGGCAACGACTCTCCACCCACGCCCGAGATCTCGTTCGAACACGACTGTATGATCTCGTTAGCGAGGACTCGAAACGTTTTGCCAACTTCACCCTCTCAGGCGCGGGCATCGAGATCGACTACTCCAAACAGCACGTCACCCGCGCGACGATGGATCTTCTGATCGAGCTTGCAACCGAGAGCGGGCTTCCGGACGCTATCGATGCGCTATTCACGGGTGCGCCCCTCAACTACACGGAAAACCGCAGCGCCCACCACACGCGCCTGCGCAGCGATGACAGGCACGACTCCGAGGTGAACACGGTCCTCGAGCGGGTCCGCTCACTTGCGTCCGACATCCGTAGCGGCGCAAAACGCGGTTACGGCGGGAGTCCCATCACGGATGTCGTGCACATTGGGATCGGCGGCTCGGTTTGCGGTCCGCAGCTCGTCTTCGACGTGCTACGGGGAACCCCAAGCCAACCAGGCTGCCACTTCGTCGCCAACCACGACGAGCACGACCTCGGCGAGGCACTACGTCGTTTATCCCCGGACACCACGCTTTTCATCATCGTCTCCAAATCGTTTACGACTCCCGAGACGATGCTGAACGCGGAGCGTGCCCGGTCCTGGTTCCTCGAACGCGGCGGTGATCCGCAAACGCTCGGCGGCCATTTCATGGCGGTGACGGGCAACGCGCGACGTGCATGCGACTTCGGGATCGACGAGCAGAACGTATTTCCAATATGGGAATGGGTCGGCGGACGCTTCTCGCTGTGGTCTGCCGCCGGCATCCTCACCCTCGCCATCGCGCTGGGATGGTCAAAGGTCAACGAGCTTCTCCATGGAGCCCGCGCAATGGACGACCACTTCAGATCGCAGGAGATGTCGGCCAATCTTCCGTTGCTTCTCGCGCTGCTGGGGGTCTGGAACGCTAACTTTCTCGGCGCCACCAGCCATGCGGTGATTCCCTATGCCCATCGACTGCGGAAGCTCCCGGAGTACCTCCAGCAGCTCGAAATGGAAAGCAACGGCAAATCTGTGAGTATCGACGGCTCACCGACCCGCGTGCACACGGCACCGGTTGTTTGGGGAGGTACAGGCACGGTGAGTCAGCACTCATTTCACCAGCTGCTCATGCAAGGCACGCGCCGTACTGGCATCGATTTCATCGTCCCACTCGCGAACGGCGATGAAAATACGCGAGCGATGTTGGCAAACTGCATCGCGCAATCGGAAGCGCTGCTCCGAGGGCGACCCACCGACGAATGCGAGAGCGAGCTGCCGCCAGAGCTGAGCCCCTCCGAACGCACGCGCCTCGCAAAGCATCAAACGATCGAAGGCAATCGCGGCTCCAACCTCATCATGCTCGAGAATCTATCCGCCCGTTCACTGGGTGCGCTCATCGCGCTCTACGAGCACAAGGTGTTCTGCCAAGGTATCATCTGGCGGGTGAATTCCTTCGACCAATGGGGCGTCCAGCTCGCCAAGCGATTGGGGCATCAACTCGAGCAGGAGCTGAACCCGGCCCATCCGCTCCTGGGCCCGACCCACGATCCAGCCACCGCCGCACTGGTTCGACACGTACGCGGAGACACGTCCTAGCAGCATGTTGAACAACAGGCTGCTAGGTCTCTGGCCAGGGACGGCCAAGCAAAAGTCGAGCACGGAAGTGCTTGATTTTTGGAGCACCCGAAGGCCATGGAGGGCCTGAGGGCGCAGAAAAACGATTGCTAGATCGTTTTTCCACAAACTCCTAGTTTGGATCCCGGGAGAGGTAAATGTCCGACGAGAAGATCTATCCGGTACCGGATTCCTTCAAGACAGCCGCACACATCGACGCACAGACCTACGAGCGCATGTACGCACAGTCGGTGCAGGAGCCGGATCGATTCTGGGCCGAGCAGGCCGAGCGCTTCCTGGATTGGATCAAGGGCTGGCACACGGTGTCGCAGGTCGACCTCGCCAACGGGCGCGTCAACTGGTTCGATGGGGGTGAGCTCAACGCCTGCTACAACTGCCTCGATCGTCACCTCGAGTCGCGAGGCGATCAGACCGCGATCCTCTGGGAGGGAGATGATCCCAGCGAGAGCGACGCCATCACCTATCGGCAATTGCACGAACGAGTCTGCCGCCTCGCCAACGTCCTCAAATCGCGCAGCGTTCAAAAGGGTGACCGGGTCTGCATCTATATGCCGATGATCCCGGAGGCCGTCGTCGCGATGCTCGCATGCGCACGCATCGGCGCGATTCATTCCGTCGTCTTCGGCGGGTTCTCACCGCAATCACTCAAAGACCGAATACTCGACTCGGATTGCCGAACCCTGATCACTGCCGACGGAGGGCTCCGCGGGGGACGCACGGTCCCGCTCAAGGCCAACGCGGACCAAGCCCTTGCCGACTGCCCGAACGTATCCACCGTGATCGTCGTCAAACGCACCGGCAGCGACATCTCGTGGAGTGAAGATCGCGACATCTGGTACCACGAAGCCATAGCAGAGAGTTCACCGGAGTGCCCCGTGGAAATCATGGAAGCGGAGGATCCGCTCTTCATTCTCTACACGTCGGGGTCAACGGGGCGCCCAAAGGGTGTTCAACACTCCACCGGCGGATACCTGCTGCACGCTTCGATGACGCACCGCTACGTGTTCGACTATCACGACGGCGACATCTATTGGTGCACGGCAGACGTCGGCTGGGTCACCGGACACTCCTACATCGTCTATGGACCCTTGAGCAACGGCGCAACCTCGCTCATGTTCGAGGGCGTTCCGACGTATCCGGACTCGTCGCGTTTCTGGCAGGTGGTCGACAAGCACAAGGTCAACATCTTCTACACCGCCCCCACCGCCATTCGCCAGCTGATGGGTCAGGGAGACGAATTCGTCACGTGCACGTCCCGCGAAACGTTAAGAGTGTTGGGAACCGTGGGCGAACCCATCAACCCCGAGGCCTGGGAGTGGTACTACCACGTCGTCGGAAATGGCCGCTGTCCCATCGTGGACACGTGGTGGCAGACGGAGACAGGGGGCATCATGATCACGCCGCTTCCTGGCGCCACCGCGCTGAAACCCGGCTCGGCCACTCGGCCGTTCTTCGGTGTGCAACTGGGCCTGATGGATGAAGACGGTAAGTTGATCGAGGAGACCGAGGCCAGCGGCAATCTAGTGATCACCAACTCGTGGCCTGGCCAGATTCGCACCCTTTACGGAGATCATCAGCGCCTGATCGATACCTACTACACCACCTATCCAGGTGCGTATTTCACTGGTGACGGGGCACGGCGAGACAGTGATGGCTACTACTGGATAACCGGGCGCGTGGACGACGTGATGAACATCTCCGGGCACCGTATGGGCACTGCCGAGGTGGAGAGTGCGCTGGTGCTCCACGACGACGTCGCCGAAGCCGCGGTCGTAGGATTTCCGCACAAAATCAAAGGCGAAGGTATCTACGCGTACGTGACATTGATGGCTCACGTTCGGCCATCCGAGCGGCTCCGCCAGGAGCTCGAGAATCTCGTGAGATCGGAGATCGGCCCCATCGCGCGGCCGGACTTCATCCAGTGGGCCCCGTCGCTACCGAAGACGAGATCGGGGAAGATCATGCGCCGGATTCTTCGCAAGATTGCGGCGGACGATCTCGACGACCTCGGCGACACCAGCACGCTTGCCGACCCCTCGGTGGTGGACGATCTGGTGGAGAACAGAGCCGCTGCCTCGTAGTACCTATGACGAAGCAGCCAGCCTGCAACTATGCAACTTTTTCAACTTCCGGCGGCGACGTACCCGCAACGAAGACCAGCCTTTCTCCGCCCCACGGGCACTCCGACGCAACCTTGTCAGTCGCTCAGCTCACCTCCGCGGTGCGATAGTTCTCGACCTCCTTCATGCTGAGCTTGATGCGGCCGCGCTGGGTGTCCACATCCAGAACCACGACATCGATCTCGTCACCCTCGCTCACGTAGTCCTCGATTCGCTCCACGCGCTCCTGAGCGATCTCCGAAATGTGGCAAAGGCCTTCCTTGCCGGGAAGGATCATGACGAACGCGCCGAAATCGACGATCTTGGTAATGGTGCCCTGGTAGATTCTGCCGACTTCCGCCTCGGCCACGATGGCCTGAATGCGCTCGACGGCCAAATCCTTCGACTCGCCACTCTCGGCATAGATGCGGACACTTCCATCATCGTCGATGTCGATCTGCGCGCCGGTCTCGTCGACGATGGAACGAATGGTGCTGCCGCCTTTGCCGATGATGTCCCTGATCTTGTCCGGGTGAACCTTGATCGTGACGATGGCCGGCGCATTCTCGGATAGCGACTCACGCGACTCCGAGAGCACTTTGTTCATCTCGCCCAGGATGTGAAGTCGCGCTTCGCGCGCCTGCACAAGCGCGGCTTCCATGATCTCCTCGGTGATCCCGTCGATCTTGATGTCCATCTGCAGCGCGGTGACACCGTTCTCAGTCCCTGCCACCTTGAAGTCCATGTCACCGAGATGATCCTCATCGCCGAGAATGTCGGTGAGAACGGCATAGCGGTTGCCTTCCTTCACGAGGCCCATGGCAACTCCCGCTACCGGCGCACTCAGTGGAACTCCGGCATCCATCAGCGCGAGAGAAGTTCCACAGACCGTTGCCATGGAGCTCGAACCATTGGACTCCGTCACCTCTGAGACCACCCGCAGCGTGTATGGGAAGTCGTCCCCCTCGGGCAGGACGGACGCGATGCCACGCCGGGCGAGACGCCCGTGACCGATCTCTCGCCTGCGTGGACCCGTCATCATGCCGGTCTCTCCAACGCTGTACGGCGGAAAGTTGTAATGCAGCATGAACGTGTCCTTGAACGTCCCTTCAAGCGCATCGACCAGCGCCGCATCTCGGAGCGTTCCAAGCGTGGCCACGCAGATCGCCTGAGTTTCGCCCCGAGTGAACAACGCCGAACCGTGGGTCTTCGGGAGAAATCCCACCTCCACGGAGATGGGGCGTACCGTCTTCAAGTCCCGCCCATCGATGCGGGGTTCCCCGCTCAATATGTTCTCGCGCACAAGCGCGCGCTCGACCTGGCTGAACGCCTCCTTGACCTCGTCCTCCGTCAGCTCTTCGTTCGCAAAGCGTTCGACCGCTTGCGCTCGGACCTCGGCAAGTCGGCTGTAACGTTCCTGCTTATCGTTCACGCGATAGGCATCGCGGATCGCGTCGGAGAAATCGCCGACCATCGAGCTTTTGAGCTCTGTGCGCTCGGGAGGCGGTGACAATTCCCACGCCGGCTTGCCCGCCATTTCTGCGAGCTCGTCGATGGCATCGAGCACCACCTGCATCTCCTGATGCGCAAAGAGCGCAGCACCGAGCATCTGGTCTTCCGTGAGCTGATCGGCCTCCGATTCCACCATCAGCACCGCCGAGCGTGTGCCGGCGACCACCATGTTCAAGGCGGACTCCTTCAGCTGACTGTGGGTCGGGTTTAGCAAATACGCCCCATCGGTGTACCCGACCCGCGCAGCGGCGATCGGTCCCGCAAACGGAATTCCCGACAGAGCGAGTGCGGCGGATGAACCGATGAGAGAAGCAATGTCGGGATCCACATCCCTGTCCACCGACATCACGGTGCAGATCACCTGGACTTCGTTCATGAAGCCTTTGGGGAAAAGCGGCCGAAGCGGACGATCGATGAGCCGCGATGTCAGTTGCTCTTTCTCCGACGGCCGGCCTTCACGCCGGAAGAATCCACCCGGAATCTTGCCCGCAGCATAAGTTTTCTCTTGATAATTGACCGTGAGCGGAAAGAAATCTCGCCCCGGTCGCGCTTTCTTCTCGGCGACGACGGTGCACAGCACCACCGTCCCGTCGATGGTCACCAGGACCGCACCCGATGATTGTTTCGCGATGCGCCCCGTTTCCAACTCGACGGTCTTATCGCCGAACTGGAATTGCTTTCGAACTGGATTATTCAACTGTTAGTCCTCTGTACTTCAATTTCCGTATGAGCATTCATCTTCGAAGCCCGAGTCGCTCGATCAGCTTTGAGTAGCGACCTCGATCCTTGGACCGAAGATAGTCGAGCAGCTTGCGGCGTTGACCCACCATGCGGATGAGGCCACGTCTCGAGTGATGATCCTTCGTATGTTGCCGGAAGTGCTCTTGCAGCCCGTTGATGTTGGCGCTCAGCAACGCCACCTGAACTTCGGGAGAACCGGTATCGCTTTCGGCCTGCCCGTACTCCTTGACGATGTCGACCTTTTGCTCAGCACTCAGTGCCATTTTTCGTCTCCGTAATATGCCTGTTTACGATCTGCGCTCACCACGCATATTTGCAGTGATCGCCCTGATTTTAGGCCCGTTCATTGAGCGTGAGCCGGCGCGGTGCGATCCGACCATCGTCCAGCACCTCACCGACCCCTATGAATCTTTCCTCTGAGCCTTCGAGCTCCGTGATTCGTACCCATCCGGTCGATGGGGCATGAGGAACGATGACCGGTTGACCCTGACGAATATAGTACGCCGTGAGGTCCGTTAGCCGGACTTCCGGCCAATCGCGCACGGTACTCTCAACCGGGAGCAGATACGCATCCACACCGGGGAGCCCCGAGTCGTCGCGGGCGCTGCGTAATTCGTCGATCGTCACGGCGTCATCCACCGTGAAGGGACCCGCTTGAAGGCGTCGCAGCTCGGTGACGTGGGCGCCACACCCCAGAAGCTCGCCGATCTCCTCTGCAATCGTCCGCACGTAGGTGCCCTTGCTGCAATAGATTTCGATGTCGAACTCCTCGCCACCCCACGCAACCAACCGGTTTTCGTAGATCACGATGCGTCGCGGCTTCCGCTCGACCTCCAGCCCTTGACGCGCGAGTTTGTAGAGGGGCTGACCGTGATGTTTGATTGCAGAGTACATCGAGGGAACCTGCTCGAGCTCGCCCCGGAATCGTTCCAGCACCTGTTCCACATCGCTCTGAGTAATCCCGATCACCGGACGCTCTTCGAGCACCTCTCCGTCCGCGTCTCCGCTGGCGGTGCGAATCCCCAACTTGATCTTCGTCCAATAGCGTTTGTCAGATGTGAGCAGGAATTGCGTAAACTTGGTCGCCTCGCCGAAGCAGAGCGGCAGCACGCCAGTTGCCAGCGGGTCGAGGCTCCCTGTATGGCCTCCCTTGGCTGCCGAGAACAAGCGCTTGACGCTTTGCAGCGCCTCGTTCGAGCTCGGACCTTTCAGTTTGTCGAGCACGATCACACCATTGACCGGGCGGCCGCGACTGTGTCGCCGATGACGAGCCAATTACTCTTCCTCTTCGAGCTGGCGCGCCCCAGGCTGCGCCGCCCCCTGCTTTCGCGCCTGGTCCTGCGCCACCGCATCGTCGATCAGGCGCTCCAACTCGGCGCCACGCTCCAGCATCTCGTCATAGTGAAACCGAAGCTGCGGAGTCACCCTCAGCTTTGAACGCGCCGCGAGAAGGGAGCGAAGATAACCCGATGCATTGTCGAGCACCGCGAGCAATGTCTCTCGATCTTCAGCGCTCTCGGCTTCCAGCATGCTCACGTACACATCCGCGTATGACAAATCGCGAGATATCCGCACCTCGCTGATCGATAAAATCCCGATTCTCGGATCGCGCATCTGTCCGCGCACGATGTCCAAGAGCTCGCGCTGAACATGGTCAGCGACACGTGCCAGTCTGCTGCTTTGTCTGGTCACGCGATGGAGCGAGCGACTTCGCGAGTTTCATAGACTTCGATCTTGTCTCCAACTCGGACGTCGTTGTAGTTTCTGACACCGATCCCGCACTCCAGACCATTGCGTACTTCATTCACGTCATCCTTGAAGCGGCGCAGCGACTCGAGCTCGCCTTCGAAAATCACCACATTGTCGCGCAGCACGCGGATTCGTTTGTTCCGCGCCATGTTCCCTTCCACCACCATGCAACCCGCCACCTGACCGAATCGCGGTGATCTGAAGACGTCTCTCACTTCGGCGACGCCAACGATCTCCTCGCGGATTTCCGGCGCCAACATGCCCGACAGCACTTGCTTGATGTCGTCGAGCAGCTCATAGATCACGCTGTAATAGCGAACCTCGACCCCATCGCGCTCAGTGATCTTCTTGGCCCCGGCGTCCGCGCGCACGTTGAACCCAAAGATCACAGCGCCCGCGGTTAGCGCGAGAGTGGCATCGGATTCGGAAATTCCTCCGACGCCAGATCCCACCACCTCAACGTGCACCTCGTCGTTTCCGAGCTGTATGACGGATTGGGTAATTGCCTCGAGTGAGCCTCTGACATCGGTCTTCACGACGATGTTGAATACCGATGTCTTGCCGGTTTTAAGATTCGCGAAGATGTTGTCGAGCTTGGCCGCCTGCTGCATCGCATGGCGCTGCTCCTGAGAGCGGCCCGTTCTGAACTCGGCAAGCTCGCGGGCCTTGCGCTCGTCGACCACTACCGAGAAGTCGTCACCTGCGTTTGGAGTGCCCGAAAGACCAAGTATCTCCACCGGGCTGGCCGGGCCGGACTCCGACGTCGGGTCTCCGGCATCGTCCATCATGGCCCGCACCCGTCCGTAGTATTCGCCAGCCAGCACGACGTCACCCTGGCGCAGCATTCCGTTTTGCACCAGCAGCGTGGCGACCGGACCTCGACCGCGTTCGAGGCGCGATTCCACCACCACGCCGCGGGCCGGTGCATCCACCACGACCTTGAGCTCGAGCAGCTCAGCCTGCAGCGTCACCGCTTCGAGCAATGCGTCGATGCCTTCACCGGTGACTGCCGAGACGTTCACGAACTGCGCATCTCCTCCCCACTCCTCCGGGATGACATCTTTCGCAGACAGCTCGTTGCGCACCCGTTCCGGATCGGCCCCTTCCAAGTCCATCTTGTTCACCGCAACCACGATGGGAACGCCTGCGGCCTTGGCGTGTTGAATGGCCTCCTCCGTCTGCGGCATCACGCCATCGTCAGCGGCCACTACGAGAACGACAATGTCCGTGACCTGTGCGCCGCGTGCACGCATTGCAGTAAATGCTGCATGCCCTGGCGTATCGAGAAACGTGATGCTTCCCGCCGCGGTGGGAACCCGATACGCGCCGATGTGCTGGGTGATCCCGCCGGCTTCGCCGCTCGCGACCCGCGTGTTGCGAATAAAGTCGAGCAGCGACGTTTTGCCGTGATCGACATGCCCCATCACGGTCACCACCGGCGAACGTGGAACTTGTTCGCCCTCGATCTGCAACGACTGTTCGAGCGCGTGCTCGATCGCATCGGTGTGCACGATCTTCGGCCGGTGGCCCATCTCTTCCACCACCAGAACCGCGGTGTCCTGGTCCACTGTCTGATTGATGGTCGCCATCACGCCGACACCCATGAGGGTCTTGATGAGATCGGAAGCCTTGACCGACATCCGCTGGGCAAGCTCGCCCACGGTGATCGCTTCCGGTAGCTCGACATCTCTCACCACGAACTCGCGCGGTTTGGGCGCCTCATGAACCCGCCGCTCGGCGGGAGCTCTGCGCTTGCGACGAGAGGGGCGTCCTTCTGGCCTGTGGAGCTGCTTACGCTCCACCACTTCGGCACGCTCAATGTGGCGTCGATCCTTTCCAGTATCGCGTGCCGTTTCTCCGCGTCGAGCCGCCTGTCCCTTCTGCTCCTCCGCTTCGAGACGTGCTTTCTCCTGACGTTCGCTCTCCTCCTCTTCGGCCGCGCGTCTCATTGCGACCTCATCCACAGAAGCAATTCCGGCCTGCTCCTGCTCTTTGCGCTCGAGCTCTTCTTGACGTGCGCGCTCTTGCTCCACCCGGCGCGCTTCCTCCGCTAATTTGCGCTCTTCCTCCAGACGAGAGGATTCCTCCTCCGCTTCCTTGCGTGCACTTTCCTCCCGGTGGATGCGCTGGGCTTCCACTTCCGATTGAAGTGGCTCGAGGGGGCGCGCCTCCTCGGCGCCCTCTGCCTGCAAGCGTCGGGCCGTGTCTTCGCCGCGTTTGACGTACACCCGCTTCTTACGCACCTCTACATTGACGGTGCGGCCTCGGCCCTGCCCGCTGGTTTTGAGAGTGCCGAGCGTCTTTCGCTTCAACGTGATGCGCTTGGGCGCCGTCTCGTCCTCGCCGTGACTACGCTTCAGGTGAACGAGCAGTTGCTGCTTCTCCTCTTCGGAGACGGCCTCGTCGACGGCCGTGTGCGGCAGTCCCGCATCCTTCATCTGACGCAGGAGACGTTCCTCCGATGCACCGACTGTTTCGGCCAGCTGCTTGACGGTCACCTCAGACATGAGTTCGGGCCACTATTCGCCCTTCTCCTCCTCGTCGTTTTCATCCTCAAACCAATGGGCGCGTGCCGCCATGATGAGCTGCCCCGCACGGGCCTCCCCAACATCCTCGATCTCCAGCAGCTCGTCCACCGCCTGCTCGGCTAGATCTTCACGCGTCACGATTTTGTTGCTGGCAAGCACGTAGGCGAGACGCTTGTCCATTCCATCGAGCTCCAGGAGGTCATCCGCGGGCTGGGCATCGCTCAATTGCTCCTCCGATGCGATGGCCTGCGTGAGCAACGCATCCTTCGCGCGAGTCCTGAGCTCTCCTACGATCTCCTCGTCGAACTCCGCGATGGCGAGCATCTCCTCGAGAGGCACATAGGCAATCTCTTCCAAGGACGTAAAACCTCCGTCGGCGAGAATCAAAGCCACCTCCTCATCCACATCCAGCGTTTCCATGAACTGCTTGACGAACTGCGAGGCTTCCTGCTCCTGTTTGGCAGCCGCCTCTTCCTCACTCATGATATTGAGCGTCCACCCAGTGAGATCACTCGCCAGCCGAACGTTTTGACCGGCGCGTCCGATGGCTTGGGGAAGATTGTCCTCGTTGACCGCAATGTCCATCGTGTGGGTTTCCTCGTCAACGACGATTGAGGCAACTTCCGCTGGTGACATCGCATTGATCGCGAGCTGCGCGGGATTCTCGTCCCACAGCACGATGTCGATCCGCTCACCTGCAAGCTCGCTGGAGACGGCCTGCACCCGCGAGCCTCGCATCCCAATGCACGCCCCGGCCGCATCGATTCGGCGGTCGTTCGTGTGGACTGCAATCTTCGCGCGCGAACCAGGATCTCGCGCCGCGGCTCTGATCTCGATGATCTCCTCAGCGATCTCCGGGACCTCGAGCTTGAACAGCTCCACGACCACCTGCGCGTCCGTACGCGTCAGAAACAGCTGCGGGCCTCTCGCATCGGGGCGAACTTCTCCAAGCATGGCGCGCAATCGATCACCCACGCGAAAAGCTTCTCGCGGGATCATGTCTTCGCGCGGCAACACCGCCTCGGCGTTGCCACCAAGATCGACGATCACGTGGTCTCGCGTCACCTTCTTGACGGTGCCACCCACGAGCTCGTTCACCCGCGGTGCAAATGCCTCCACAACCAGTGCGCGCTCCGCCTCTCGTACTTTCTGGACGATGACCTGCTTTGCAGTCTGCGCAGCAATGCGTCCGAATTCGACCGAGTCGATGGGCTCTTCGACGTAGTCATCCGCCACCGCCTCCGGCTTCAGTGCCTGGGCCTGCGCAACGGTGAACTCTCGGTCCGGCGACTCCATCTCCTCTTCGTCCGCGAGCACCTTCCAACGTCGAAACGATTCGTATTCACCGGTCTCGCGATCGATCGCGACACGAATCTCCGCATCTTCCGGATAGTGCTTCTTCGTCGCGGTGGCCAACGCCAGCTCCAGCGCCTCGAAGATGACGTCTTGTGGAACACCCTTCTCGTGCGACACGGACTCCACGACCTGGAGAATTTCTCTATTCATCTTTCACTCATACCTCGGAACGATGCGTGCCTTTTGAATGCTCGAGAGCGCCAGTCGATACTCGCTGCCCTCGGCATCAATCACCAATTGGTCGTCATCCAGCCTCTTGAGCTGGCCTATGAAGCGACGGTGTCCTTCCAGCGGCTCGGTCACCGTCAGATCGACCCTCTCGCCAACGCTTTCGGCATAGTGCTCGCGATTGAACAGCATGCGATCGAGACCGGGAGAGGACACTTCCAAGGTGTAGCTCCCGGAAATGGGATCGGCCACGTCGAGCAGGGCGCTGACCTCGCGACTCACCCGCTCGCAATCGTCCACGGTCACGCCTTCCTCGCGATCGATGTAGATGCACAACCGCGAGTGCCTGCCTCGGGGCTGATACTCGATGCCCCAAAGCTGGCACTCCAAGGATTCGATCGCCGGCGTCAACAAACGTTCCAGCGTCTCGATCCTCGTGCCCGTGCCCCTCGAAATCTCGATGTCCTCTCGCTCCAAAACCAAAAAATGGGCGAAACGCCCACTCCCCTCGCACCGAAGCGCGAATTCCAAAAAAGCCCCAATCTCGGGGCTTTTCACATGTGTGGTAGCGGGGGCAGGATTTGAACCCACGACCTTCGGGTTATGAGCCCGACGAGCTACCAGACTGCTCCACCCCGCAATTGCAAAGGCGCGAAAGTATATAGGAGAAAATCTTTATCGGTCAACCGGATACCGATCGACCCAGAGGCCTCAAATGGTGCCGAAGAGAGGACTCGAACCTCCACGGGCAAAAGCCCACTACCCCCTCAAGGTAGCGTGTCTACCAGTTTCACCACTTCGGCATTTCAGTCGACCAGCGGTATGTCCGAGTCCACCGGTTCGCCAGCGCCGAGCCCTGGAATCTCAACTTCCAGCGGCACCTGAATGACCTCCGGCAGGCCCACGTTCCCGAGGAATTGTGCCCTCTCCTTCGCGAGATAGGCAAGGCCAAATGTGATGGCAAAGAAGCTGATTGCAAGCCACGTCGTCAGCTTGGTGAGAAACGACCCTGAGCCCTGACTGCCAAAAACCGTGTTGGCCGCGCCGCTCCCGAACGCCGCGCCGACGTCGGCCCCGCGGCCCTGCTGCAACATGATCAGGCTGCCTAGCGCAAGGCCATTGAGCACCAGGACCGCGATTAGCACCGTCTCGAGTGTTTCCAATCCCATTCAGTCGGCTGCCGTTTTGCAGATTTCCAGAAATTCCTCGGCGTTCAAAGAAGCACCGCCCACGAGAGCACCATCGATATCGGGCTCCTGAAACAGCGCGCGCGCATTGTCAGCCTTGACGCTGCCCCCGTAAAGCACGCGGATACGCTGCGACACCGCTTCATCACGACGAGCCACCGCATCACGAATGATGGCATGCATTTCTTGCGCCTGCTGAGGCGTCGCAGTGCGCCCGGTTCCAATGGCCCATACCGGCTCATATGCAATCATGCCCGCCTCGAGCCCTTCCGCCCCCACGCGCTCGAGCACCGCGTCGAGCTGTCGCAGCACTACCGACTCGGCGTTTCCACTCTCACGCTGGGTCAGGGTTTCGCCCACGCACAGGATAGGTGCGATGGCCGCATCGAGGGCGAGTGCGAACTTCCTCGCCACCCCATCGTCGGTATCACCGAAGATTGCGCGCCGTTCGGAATGACCAACGATCACGTGACTCGCTCCCACGTCCTTGACCATGGATGCGGAGACCGCGCCCGTGAAAGCCCCTTCGGTCGCTGAGTGCACATCCTGCGCACCCACCTCCACCGACGTGGCGTCCACGGCGTCGACGACCGACTGCAGATGCACGTACGGGGGAAAGAGCACCACGTCGACTGCGTCGGGTGCGCCGGCACACACGGCGCGCGCCAGGTTCACGGCCCGTTTCAGATCACCGTGCATTTTCCAGTTGCCGGCAACCAGCGGACGACGCATAGCGTGACTCCTCGAAAGGACCAATGCTCATTGTAGCGAGGTGGCCGTTGGCACACGTGGCGGTACGCGAATTGCCACGAAGGAGTATCCCATGGCTTTGATGAAACATCACGACAGCAGGGCGGCGCCGACGCCTCGCGGGAAGCGGG
>JAPULC010000441.1 GCA_027295305.1 Gammaproteobacteria bacterium | reverse complement strand
TCGATTCCCCCGAGGGCAGATATCGGAAGCTGTTCGTGGTTGTCGTCATTCCGAACACCTTGTATTGGAAAGTCCGCGACCGCATCATCGGCAAACGAAAGCACGCTTATTGATCAGGCCCTTCGGTCGTCTCCTCAATGCGGCCGTTAGCGTTTGAATCCGCTCCTACACCATCGGCAACTGATGTCTCGTGCTGCGTCGTCGACGCGAGAAGGGCACGGATTCGCGCCACGACCAGCGGCAGATCGTTTGGCACCTCACCGCGAGGGACCGTGAGGTCCTCCCCCGCAAGGACCGCAAGACCCCGATCGATCAGCAGCTGATGAATAGCCGTGAAGTCCCGCGTGCGCGGCAGCAGGTGCAGCGCCTTGCCCGCGGAACGTAGATCGCGCCGAAAACCGTCGAGCGCCGACCCCGCGTCCGGTTCGTAAAGCCATCTGGCGCCGCGTCGCCGCAGCTGGTCGAACCTGTGCAGCGCCCCGTAAGGCAACGGATAGATTGCCAAAGGCTTGTGCAGCCTTGCGACCTCCACGAGCATCGACACGCTGTCGCCAGTCACTATGAATCCGTCGGCTTCGCCGAGCAGTGCACTGTACGGATTGTCGGGCGCATCGGGCCGCCAGCGAAAGAACGGTGTGTCCTCCGGCAACCCGGCGCGCAGGGCCTGTATCGCGTGGTCCGGGGTCCTGGGACTGGTAGAGAAATAGGCTGTGCCCCCCTGTTTCTCCCGTATGCCGGTTGCCAGCCGTATCAAGTCTCGCACTACACGACGGTTGAATGTAAAGGGATTGGTGGGTCCGCCCACGAGCACCCCCACGAGCGGCCGCGGCAGGTCGCGCAACTTTTCGCGCCATGCATCCTGCGCCGCGCGGACCTTTTCCTCGTCGACCTGCAACAGCGGCAATGCAATGCGCAGCACGTTCGACGCCGGCGCGATTTGCACTTCCGAGCTCGTGACAATGAGATCGTAGAGGCGCGTCGACCCGGAGGGCTTTCCTACGAACACGATACGGGTAGCGCCGCCCGACTGTTCCTTGACCCAGAGTGCCACCATAGCCAGACGCCTTCCGACGGTGATGATCAGATCGGGCCACGGCGGGGTGAGCGGATCGGATAGCTTCGAATCGATGTGGTGCAGCGTAGGTCTCACGCGGGGTTTACGCTTGTTCCAGGGAGGCACGACACGGACATAGCGTCTTGCTACCGGCTCGCACAGCGCGGCCACGAGTGCCTCCACCTGGGCATTGTCGCCTGGCCGGTCTCCGGTGATCGCCCAGATTCGGGGCACCTCAGGGGTGTCGTTCCGCTTCACCCGCTCGCCGTACCCTCGGTCTCACCGATTTCGGAATAATGGAACTCCGATGACAGGCGAGTCGCCACGATTTCGTCCAACTCCGCGACCTGCTCCGGTGAAAAGGTGTCGCGGTAACCACCCACCTTGCCGCGTCGGACCTTGAACGTATCGGGATCGTTGGGATCGCGGAGCCTCATGCCGCCCTGGCGAAAGAACCCTTCGGTCTCCAGCTTGCGCATATTGTCGAACGATCCGAACGAGACCGCTTCATCGATCTCTTCGTCGCTGAATTGCTCTCCCATGTGTTCCACTACGCGACGCAAGGTGGACGCAGGTTGGGCGCGGAGGTCTTCGTACCGGATGATGAGTCCGTTGTCCAGATAGCGAATATTGCGGGCCCAGGTGTTCAAGTACTCGACGAGAAATGGCAGCCCGATGTCGCTCTCGCGCACGAACTCCCACATCGTCACCGTGCGTCGGTCGATGGGGTGCTCGATGAAATGATTGATCAGTTCCTGCTTCGCCGCCGACTGACGCTTGGTGAACTGGAAAAACCACGACACCGCGATGTCGCACGGATGGCGCGCAAGGAACAGCACCGGCTTGTGGCGCAATACGGAGTCCCCCGCATCAGGCGCCAGTGCGTCGCCAATCACCCCCTCATAGCTGTAATGGCCGTTGCTGGCCGCAAGCCTGGGCACGGCCGCATTGCGCACGGCGAGTTCATCCGTGTTGATCAGGCGATTTGACGGCAGGTCGTGGCGCACCTGGTAGAGCCGGGAGAGCATCACCTTGAGCCACGTGTTGCCGCTCTTGGGATGGCCGATGATGAGCAGCTGCGCACGCTCTGCCTTGGCGAGCTCGAGGTGCGCGAGCGCGGGACGCCGCACGGCGACCCGCCACCTGGCCGGCAGCGGCCACGTTGGCAGCAGTATCGACCACTTTTTAACGCCATCGCTGATCTGTAACATCTGCTGGCACCGCTGAGTGCGACTAGCGGATTAACCCCCCATGCTCTGACATACTGCGATTATGCGTAAGCTCGGGAGTCCGCGCCACACGGCTTGCCGAAATGGATGACGTCGGAGTCTTCGCTGCAGGCGCCATCTGCGGCAAAATTCCGAGTACGTCACTCAGGTCCTCGTAGCGGTGAACGGGAGTGGATGCGGGAGGTCCCCGCTGGCAGGCATCGGCAATCCAGGAAGCAAAAGATGTACGAGACCGCTGTCAAAAAACTCTCCCGGGCCATCGTCACCAAATCCCGCCTCTTCCTGCCCCGCGAGCGTCAGATCGCGATTGAACGGCGACATCGCGGAAAGGAGCAACATGGCAAGCTGCGGCGCGCCGACGTGACCGTCGTTTCCCATGGCAAGAGTGGCCGCACCTGGCTGAGGGTGCTGCTGTCGCGATTCTACAACGTGAAGTACGGCCTGGAGTCCTCGGCGCTGTTGGCTTTCGACAACTTTCACCGACGGAATGCTTCCGTGCCGAAGGTGTTCTTCACCCACGACAACTACATTCGCGACCATACCGGGAACCCGGACGTCATATCCGACTACGGGGATCGTAAGATCGTGTTGCTGGTGCGTCATCCCGCCGACGTGACGGTGTCCCAGTATTTCCAATGGAAGTACCGTATGAAGCGCGGAAAGAAGGACCTCCTGGCCTATCCCGATCATGGCAGCAAAGTAGAATTGTTCGACTTCCTGATGCGCCCCGAATGGGGAATACCCCGAACCATCGACTTCATGAACCTGTGGTCCGAGGCGATTGGGCACCTGCCGGAATTTCTCATGATCCGCTACGAGGATCTCCGCCGGGATACGGCCGCGGGGCTTGGGAGGGTGCTGGGCTTCCTCGGCACACCGGCTAGCGAAGCGGAACTCGAGGATGCAGTGGCGTTCGCCTCGGTTGAAAACATGCGCCAGATGGAGCAGAGCGCACCTTTGTTCAGCGGCAGCCGGATGCGGCCCGGGGATCGCGGTAACCCAGAGTCCTACAAGGTCCGCCGCGCAAAGGTGGGCGGTTACGTCGATTATCTCGATGACGACCAAGCTGCGCAGGTGCACGCGCTTGTCGATGCGCGCCTTGCGCCGTTATACGGCTACGGGACCGAGAAGGCGAGGCGCCTTGATTGACCGCTTCACAGGATCCAGGACGGGGTCGCAGGCCATCGCGAAGGCAGGAAAGGGAGGCGCTGAGTCGGACTGACATGAATCCGGTAGTTTTCATCCAGACCAACCCCCGTCAGATGCTCGGTGCGCTGGTGTCTCGTTACTCGCTGACGCGCAACAGCGCTCACGCCGATCGATTCGAGGTGCGCCTGATCGATGCCAGTCAACAGCCGTTCATGTCGGCCCGCGAGGGCCAGCTCTATCTGCGCGACCGGGAGCGGCGCACCTGGCTGAACGACGACCTGCAGTCATTCACGCCACTCAGATTCATGGCGCCGCAACTGATGGGCTACCAGGGGCAGGCGCTCGTGATCGATCCGGACGTATTCGCCGTCGGCGATGTCTGGGAGCTCCTGTCCCGCGATATGACCGGCCATGCCATCGTGTGCCGGCGCAAGACCGGTTCGAAGGGCAGACGAGGAAGCCTTGCTTCCAGTGTCATGCTGTTGGACTGCGCCCGACTCACGCATTGGCGCACGGAGGCGCAATTCGACGAGATGTTTCGGTTCGAGCGTGATTACATGGATTGGATCGGCCTGAAGCTGGAGGATCGTGACACCATCGATTCATTCGAGGACGCCTGGAACGACTTCGATCACCTCGACACCAATACGCGGCTACTCCACAACACCAAGCGCTGGACCCAGCCGTGGAAGACCGGTCTGCCGGTGGATTTCCGGCCCGCGGACACGTTTCGGCTGTTTCCCCCACGCCACTGGATACGCCGAGCGCGGCGGGCACTGTTCGGAGACTACCGTTTCGCGGGCGCCTACAAGCCGCATCCGGACCCGCGCCAGGAGTCTTTCTTCTTCGGGTTATTGCGTGAGTGCCTGGAGCAAGGCGTCGTCACGGAGAGCATGCTTCGCGACGAGATGGCACGCGGCCATGTGCGCCAAGACGCGTTGGCCGTATTGGATCGGATACCGCCGCTGCCGGCCTGAGCGATCCGGCGGGTCGCTCCGCACTACGAGGTTGTCTGCGCGCGCCCGGTCTCCTGCGAGGTGTATCCAATCTGCGGTAGCAGGTCGCGGTCAACCATTGCGTCTAGCGTCTCGAGCTGCGCGTCGCTGAAGTAGTCCCGGTAGCCGCCGACCTTGCCGCGCCGCACCTTGAACGAGTCCGGATTGTCTTTGTCCCCGGGCTTCATCCGCCAACCATAACGCCACGAGGAGAACGATTGATTCTCTTCCATCTTCTTCATGTTGTCGTAGGCCGCGAACTCCACGGCATCGGCGACGTGCTCCGGCGATGGCGGGGTGCCGGTGAATTCCAGCACTTCGGCGAGCACCACCCCAGGGTCGCGACGCATGTCCTCGTAGCGCACCATCAGAACGTCACTCAGATCCGGGATACCGCGCAACCAGCCGTTGAAATAGCGGATGATCTGAGGCACGCCGACCTTGTCGTCCATCACGAAGTCGAAGATCGACACCTCGGACCCGTGGGGGGGATAGTCGTTGAGACGCTTCTTGTGCCGCTGCATCCGGAACTTCCATTGGAAGAACTGTGAAACAGCCACGTCCCGCGGATCGCGCACGAGCAGCACGACGCGCTTGCCGTGATAATCCGCCTTCGTGTCATACCCGTGACCGGTGTAGTCACGCAGATAGTTGCCATGGGTGAAGAGCACCCGGGGCACCCGGGCATTCAAGCGATGCAGG
>JAPULC010000440.1 GCA_027295305.1 Gammaproteobacteria bacterium | reverse complement strand
TAAGCTCGACTGCTGCGTGGCTCAAATCGTTGACACGTACCGTGGTGCAGAATGCTATTGATTCGACTGATCGACGTGTATTCTCTGATCGTTGTTGCGAGCGTCGTGGTCTCGTGGACCAATGTGCCACGCGAGCATCCGACGGTGCGATTGCTGCATCAACTCACCGAGCCCGTCCTCGCACCTATTCGCAAAGTCCTGCCGCCGATGGGAGGTATGGATTTCTCTCCCTTGGTGCTGCTCATCGGGTTGCGAGTGCTGACGAGCCTCTTCTAGCCGGGCGTGCGTGAAATCGACCACTTTGGTCACCGATCCGCACTCGCTGTCCTCGGGGCTGATAGTAGTTTCGAGCGGCGTTTTCCATTGTCGCAGCAAAGTAGAAATGTCGGGTTCTGCTCATTCCCTCTCTGCCAACGTGAGTGAGACACTCATCTCCTTTGGAATTACAGTAGGGCGATGAAGGTGAAAACCAATGGTTGAAGAGAGGAAGAAGATGGACTTGGAAGGGCTCCCGGCCCCCGCGCTTGGGGTTGAGGGGCGAAGCGACGAAGCCCCGATTCCGTGCACGCCGTTGGGTCGTGGAGCGGAGCCACTCGTGGCTGAATCGGTTCCGACGACTTCTGATTCGATGGGAGAAGAAGGCCGTCAACTACGAGGCTATGCTTCACATTGCGTGCGCCGTCATCACGCTTCAACGGGCAGGGGTATCGGGATAGGCTCTAAGTACTCTTCTGACTAGTAGGCTTCAGATGATGCGTATTTGCCCCGTTACGGGGCTCGAGTGGAAGTCTCCGGGGCGCTGGCGATACGCGCTGGCCGCTGGTTGCAACGACTGCTCACGCCTGGCTCGTCTATCTGCCTCTGGCGTACACCCTGGGCGTCGTCCTCGACGGCGGCTTGCTCGGAGCGTGGGTAGGATGCACCGTCAATTCGCTGCTGGCTGCAACCGTGCTGATGCTGCGATTCGGGAGCATAGGAAGTTCAGGCTGCGTTCTGGCTCGAGTCCCGAGTATGGGTGTTATGTAAAGCCCCAGCGGGGAGCCCCGCGGTGGGGCCTCCGTTCGGTCCGCAGACCGCCCACTCGGGCGAGAGTGTTGCGGAGTAGCAGCCGGGTTCGGTCGGGATGGGTGTCGAGGCGGAATCGTCGAGGAAGTTGGCCGGCACGCGGGTCGTCGGGATCCTGATTGAGGTTGAACTACTCGTCTTGTTCTACTCGTCGTGCTCTACCCATTTGTTCTACTCGTCCGTCACGCATCCCTCGCTCGCCGAGGTCACGTCCTTGATGTATCGATAGAGTGTACCCTTGGTAGCCTTCAGGGGCGGCGCCGTCCAGGCGGCGCGGCGCCTCGCCATCTCGTCGTCCACCACCTCGATGTCGAGCCGATGTTTCTTGGCATCGATGCTGATGGTGTCGCCGTCTTGAATCAGCGCGATGGGACCGCCCTCCTGGGCTTCCGGCGTCACGTGACCAATGATGAAGCCGTGCGATCCGCCCGAGAACCTCCCATCGGTCAGCAGCGCCACATGTTCACCCAGGCCCGCTCCCATGATGAGCGAAGTGGGGGTCAACATTTCCGGCATGCCGGGCCCTCCCTTCGGCCCCTCGTAGCGGATCACGATGACGCAGCCCTTCTCGATCTCACCCTTCTCTGCCGCAGCCACCATGTCCTCTTCGCAGTCGAAGCAACGCGCAGGGCCCGAGAAGCTGAGCCCTTCCTTCCCCGTAATCTTCGCGACCGAACCCTCGGGCGAGAGGCTGCCGCGCAGGATCGTGATGTGGCCGGTCTGCTTGATGGGATCTTCCCAGGCTCGGATCACCTTCTGGCCTTCGGCGAGGCCGGGCAGATCGGCGACGTTCTCGGCCAAGGTCCTGCCGGTCACTGTCATGCAGTCACCCCGGAGCGCACCCTTCTCGAGCAGGTACTTGATCACGGCCGGTGTGCCGCCGACTTCGTGCAGGTTCTCCATCACGTAGCCACCGTTGGGTTTCAGGTTGGCCAGCATCGGCACGCGGTCGCTCACCTTCTGAAAATCGTCGATCCCCAGCTCGACCCCCACCGCCTTCGCCATCGCGATCAGGTGCAGCACCGCGTTGGTCGAGCCGCCCAGCGCACTCACGATCACCATGGCGTTCTCGAAGGCGTCGCGCGTCATGATTTCGCTCGGCTTCAGATCGCGCTCGAGCAGGACACGGATTGCGGCACCCGCATTGCGACACTCTTCCACCTTGCCCGGATCTTCCGCCGGCGTGGACGAGCTGTAGGGCAGGGACATACCCATGACCTCGATGGCCGACGCCATGGTGTTCGCGGTGTACATGCCCCCGCAAGCGCCGGCCCCGGGGCACGAGTGACGCACGATGTCCTGCCGCGTCTCCTCGTCGATTCGCTCGGAGATGTACTCGCCGTAGGACTGGAACGCGGACACAACGTCCAGCGGATCGCCCTTGCGACCGCGGCCCGCGCGGATCGTCCCGCCGTACACCATGATGGAGGGGCGGTCGATGCGCGCCATGGCCATCACACAGCCCGGCATGTTCTTGTCGCAGCCCGGCAGTGCGATCAGCGCGTCGTACCACTGCGCCCCCATGACCGTCTCGATCGAATCCGCGATCAGATCACGCGACTGCAGCGAAAAGCTCATGCCGTGCGTCCCCATCGAGATGCCGTCCGACACGCCGATGGTGTTGAAGCGCATCCCGATGAGATCTGCCGCGACCACACCCTGCTTCACGAATCCGCCGAGCTCGTTCAAGTGCATGTTGCAGGGGTTGCCCTCGTACCACACGCTGGCGATCCCGACCTGCGCCTTGTTCATGTCGGCTTCGCTCATCCCGGTGGCGTAGAGCATCGCCTGCGAGGCGCCCTGGCTCTTGGGTTGGGTGACGGTGCGGCTGGTTTTGTTGAGGCTCAAGGACATGGGGGGACTCCGGTGCAGGTCGCGAGAAAGCTGCGAAGGGCCCAGTCTAGCGGAATTGCCTTGGGGAACTTCCCAACCCATGGTGGGGTGGAGGATTGGTGCGCGACCCGAGGGCCGGCTCGCTCGCTAGGCGTGCCCTGCCCGCCGGATCGCTATCGTTCCGAGCGAGC
>JAPULC010000044.1 GCA_027295305.1 Gammaproteobacteria bacterium | reverse complement strand
GCGATCGAGATTGAACAGATGCCAGGTGGCTCCATCGGGCTCGATGTCCAGCGCCTGACCGTCGAGCACCAGCACCAGTCGATGCTGGCCGCGCAGCGCGGGGTCGGCAATGGTCACAATGTCCACATCGCCGCTGTTACTGCGCACCGTCTCCTCGTGCCGGGGTGCGCTGATGACGAGCCGATAATGGACGTCGTGATAGACGTCCCCGAGTGGGCGCGAGCCACTTGAAGGCACAGTGGCTTCATCTGACGGGAACGTATTAGGGGGCTGCACATCCACTCGCTCGGCCGCCTCGCGCTGGCGGGGTGACGGTGTGTCGGTGAATACCACGTTGCCGTGCTCGTCGACGGTCCTGTAGATCTCGCCACCGTCTGCGACGGGCGCGGCCAGGAACAACAGACCTAACACAACCCAATGCATGGAACAGCCTCGTTGGTGCTCAGCTTCCTTATATGCCGCGGGCGCGGGTGAATCAAGCAGGCAAAAGCCCCTCGCCGTGCGGCGAGGAGGCTTCGAGTGCGGTCAACGCCGGGGATCAAACGCTGTAATAGAGCTCGAACTCCGCGGGATGCGTGGTCATCCTCAGATAGTCCACCTCCTCTGTCTTCAGCTCGATGTAGCTGTCGATCAGATCGTCGGTGAAAACACCGCCGGCGGTGAGGAACGCACGATCGGAATCCAGCGCTTCCAGCGATGCTTCCAGCGAGGCAGTCACCGTGGGTATGCCTTCGAGTTCCTCGGGGGCCAGATCGTACATGTCCTTGTCCAGCGGATCGCCAGGGTGAATCTTGTTCTGGATGCCGTCGAGGCCGGCCATCAGCATCGAAGCGAAGGTGAAGTAGGGATTACCCGCGCTGTCGGGAAATCGTACCTCCAACCGGTATCCGCGCGGGTCCCCGCCCTGCACGTAGGGGATGCGGATTCCTGCCGAGCGATTGCGCGCGGAGTACGCGAGCAAAGTTGGGGCCTCGAAGCCTATGACCAGACGCTTGTAGCTGTTGGTCGTAGCGTTCGTGAACGCACACAGGGCCTGGGCGTGCTTGAAGATCCCGCCCATGTAAAACATGGCGGTCTCGGATATCCCCGCATAGACATCGCCGTGGAAGACGTTGGAATCTCCCTTGGCGATGGACTGGTGAACGTGCATCCCGCTGCCGTTGTCCCCTACCAGCGGCTTCGGCATGAAAGTCGCCGTCTTGCCGTAGGCGTGAGCGACGTTGTGCACGCAGTACTTGTAGATTTGAAGCTCATCGGCCTTGCGCACCATTGTGTTGAAGCGCACGCCGATCTCGGCCTGGCAGGCCGTGCCCACTTCGTGGTGATGCACCTCCACGGACAGCCCCATGGATTCCATGGCAGAGCACATGGCATTGCGCAGATCGAACGCGGAATCCACCGGCGGAACCGGGAAGTAGCCTCCCTTGACCCGAGGCCGGTGGCCGATGTTGCCGCCGTCGTACTCGGTGGCGGATTCCCACGCGGCTTCTTCCGAGCCTATCGCGTACATCGAGCCGCTCATCTCCACCTTGAAGCGCACGTCGTCGAAGATGAAGAACTCGGCCTCCGGGCCGAAATAGGCCTCGTCACCGATGCCGGTGGATCGGAGATACGCCTCGGCCTTCTTGGCGAGGCCTCGCGGATCGCGTGCGTACGGTTGAAGGTCCACCGGCTCGACAATGTCGCACCGCAGATTCATCGTGGTCTCATCGCGAAACGGATTGATGACGGGGGTGTCGTCGTCCGGCATCAGAATCATGTCCGACTCGTCTATGCTCTTCCATCCGGCGATGGACGAGCCGTCGAACATGACCCCCTCCTCGAAGGTGCCGGCGTTTATGCGATGTGCCGGCAAGGTGGTGTGCTGCTCCTTGCCCCGGGGATCGGTAAATCGCAGATCGACCCACTTGACGTCGTTATCCTGGATGAGCTTGAGTGTGTTCTCGGACATACCTCTCTCCAAGGTTCTGGTGTGACATGATGATCGTGGTCGGGCTGGTGCACGCAGCACCCAGTACCCTGTCCCCGGACCAGCCCCCGCTCTACCTAAACAGCAAATTGCGTGCCACCGGGAGGTGACACATTTGCTTTGTTTTTCAAGCGCTTAGTTACAACGGAGCACGATGGCGTCGCACACCGTTGGTGCGACGTCGGATTATTGCACCAATCGCGTGCAGCATGCGTGCCTTTTTCGCGACAACCGCTGCAGCCGATGTTATCCGGCACCCACGCGTAGGCAAATCTGAATCTCGCCATCTGCTTCCTCGGTGGCCACGAGCTCGTGCCCGTGAACCCGGCACCACGCGGGAATGTCGTGCAACGCGCCGGGGTCCGTACAGAGCACGGTGAGCTCGTCACCGGGGGCCAGGCCCTTCACTCTGTCCTGGGTTCGAATCACTGGCAACGGACAGAGCAATCCCTTGGCATCGAGGGTGAAGCGGGCTCTGGATTCAGACATGCCAGCCATCGGGAATCTCGTTCGGCTTCAGAGGCGCCACCTGAAGCAGTTTCGAGGTGCCATCCAGGAGGGTGAGCTCCACCTCCACCTGCTCGGCGGTTCGCCCCTGGCTGTAGCGCGCGAGGATGCGCGCGGCGAGCACCAGATCCTCCTCGACGGGAATGCCGTCCACCAGGGCCAAAGGCCCAGGATGGCTGACGGGGGTTAGATGAACGAAGCGGTGGCGATAGCCCTCCAGATAGTTGTTCTCGCCTTCCTCGCGGCCCACGATGAGCTTGAAGTGGCTGTCGGGGCGGATGTGTCGGCCGACCTTCAGCAACATGATGTCGTCGAGGTCGTAGTCTTTTCTGCCGCGTGCCCCCCATAGATCCGCGAGCTTGCCGGAGTAGCTCTTGTCGGTGAGGAAGCAACAACCGCCGGCCGGCTGGGCGTAGTCCTCGATGCCGTAATGGGCGGCGAGGGCCATCTGCGGCTTGCGAGTACGGCCTTGGAATCCGTGCAGCGCCGCGCGATCCACCCAGCCTTCGCGCTCGGGCAGCGTGGGTGGAAGATTGTGTGCGCACAGTGGGCGCAGCAAGCGGTCGTTGGCTCCGGACTCGCGGGCGACCAGCGGCATGGTGTCCTTGCGTTGCGATTTCGGGCGCTGGCCGACGACTTCACCCGTGATGATGAAATCGAACCCTTCGGCTTCCATGAAGTCCCGGGCGCCGTCGACCATGAAGATCTTGCAGTCGAGACACGGGTTCAGGTTCTGTCCGTAGCCGTATTTCGGATTGAGCACGACATCTTTGTACGGTTCGGAGATATCGATGATGTGAAGCTTGATGCCGAGCTGCTCGGCCACCCAGAGCGCGTTGTTGCGCTTTTGCCGCTCGCGATCGCGTTTACGGATGGCGTGCGTGTGCCCCTCCACGCAGAAGCCGGTGTAGAAGTTGATACCCTCGACGTGGACGCCCTGCTCGAGAATCACCTTGGCGGCGAGCATGGAGTCGAGCCCGCCGGAGACGAGCGCCACCGCTTTGCGCTGTTTGCTCATGGACGTAAGAGCCTCTCTGAAAAGGCGCGGAATTATAACTCATCCTAGACTTATGCCCATTCACCCACGCGGGGGGCGGCCCGGCCCTTCGGGGCAGCGAAACTGCGCAAGCCCTGGCACGCGAAGCGTGCTAGGATCGCGCGCCTTTTGTAGACGGCTAGTTCATTACGTGACCGACGAGCTTCGAAACATCGCCATCATCGCCCACGTGGATCATGGCAAGACGACGCTGGTGGATCGGCTGCTTCAGCAGACGGGAACCCTCGATGCCCGCAGCAAGGTCGACCGCGTGATGGACAGCGGTGAGCTCGAGCGCGAGCGCGGGATTACGATCTTGTCGAAAAACACCGCCATTCGCTTCGGCACCACACGCATCAACATCGTCGACACCCCGGGCCACGCCGATTTCGGTGGTGAAGTCGAACGCGTGCTCTCGATGGTGGACTCGGTGCTGCTTCTGGTGGATGCGGTGGAAGGTCCGATGCCGCAGACGCGCTTCGTCACCGCGAAGGCGTTTGAGAGCGGGCTCAGCCCGATCGTGGTCATCAACAAGGTGGACCGTCCGAGTGCGCGTCCTCATCAGGTGGTGGCGGAGGTGTTCGATCTGTTCGATCGGCTGGGCGCCAGCGAGTCCCAGCTCGACTTTCCTGTGGTGTTTGCTTCCGCGCTGGATGGACGCTCCGGGCTCGATCCCGATGCGATGGCGAACGACATGAAGCCGCTGCTCGAGATGGTGGTGCAATGCGTTCCGCCGCCGGACGTCGACGTCGAGGGAGCCTTTCAGATGCAGGTGAGCTTGTTGGACTACTCGAGCTATGTGGGCGTGCTCGGCATCGGCCGCATCACCCGCGGATTCGTGAGACCGAATATGCCGGTAGCGATCGTGGACGGTTGCGGGGGTATCCGCCGCGGTCGCGTGCTCGAGGTGCACGGCTACAGCGGTCTCGAGCGCGCACCGGTAGCGGGTGCTCATGCGGGGGATATCGTTTGCGTAAGCGGTGTCGAGGGCATCGGCATCTCCGATACCATCTGTGATCCGGACTGCCCCGAGCCGTTGCCACCGCTGACGGTGGATGAGCCGACGGTGACCATGACGTTTCAGGTGAACACCTCGCCGTTTGTCGGGCGCGAAGGCCGGTTTCTGACCAGTCGCCAGCTAAGAGAGCGTCTCCTTCGAGAGGCTCAGCACAATGTTGCGCTCCGCGTGGAGGACACCGAGGACGCGGATCAGTTCCGCGTGTCGGGACGCGGTCAGCTGCATCTGTCGGTGTTGATCGAAACCATGCGGCGCGAAGGTTACGAGCTCGCCGTATCACGCCCGGAGGTGATCACGCGCGAGATGGACGGTGTGCTGTGCGAGCCCTTCGAGGAGCTCGTGGTCGACTTCGAGGAACGTCATCAGGGAGCGGTGATGGAGGAACTCGGTGAGCGCAGGGGTGAGCTCAGAGACATGAGCCCCGATGGCAGTGGCCGTGTGCGGCTCGAGTATCTGGTGCCGGCGCGGGCATTGCTCGGCTTTCGTTCGCTGTTTCTGTCGCTCACCTCTGGAAGTGGCGTCATGACTCACACTTTTGCCCATTACGGACCGCTCGTGGGGGGCCGTCCGGGAACGCGCGGGCAGGGCGTCCTGATTGCCAACGCAACCGGTCGGGCGGTGGCTTATGCGCTTTTCAATCTCCAAGCCCGCGGACGTTTGATGGTGGGCCCCACCGACGAGGTCTACGAGGGCATGGTGGTGGGCGTCCACAGCCGTGCCAACGACTTGACCGTGAATCCGCTGAAGGAGAAGAAGCTCACCAACGTTCGGGCAGCGGGAAGTGACGACAACGTGGTTCTGAGCCCCCCCACCCGACTGTCGTTGGAGCAGGCGCTCGAGTTCATTGCGGAAGACGAGCTCGTGGAGGTGACGCCGAAGCACATCCGTGTACGCAAGAGGCTACTCAAGGAAATAGATCGCCGGCGCCGGGACAGACGTCGGAATCTGGACGAGTGAGGGCACTCCTGCAGCGCGTTACCGAAGCGCAGGTAGGCGTCGACGGCGAAGTGGTGGGTAGCATCGACGAGGGTTTGCTCGTATTTCTAGGCGTATTCCCCAGCGATACCGAAGCCGATGCGGACTGGCTCGCGGCCAAAACGTTGGCGCTGCGCATCTTTCCAGATCAAGAGCCAGATCAAGAGCCCGATCAAGCGCACAACATGAACCGATCGGTGGCCGATGTGAATGGCGGCGTGCTGGTGGTATCTCAGTTCACCCTGGCGGCCGATACGCGCCGTGGCAACCGGCCCGGGTTCAGCACCGCGGCGCCCCCTGCTCAGGCGGAGCAGCTCTATGACTATTTCATCGGACACCTACGATCGACCCACGCGCCGATTGCAGCGGGGCGCTTCGGCGCCCACATGAAAGTGCACCTCGTTAACGACGGCCCAGTTACGATTCTGTTGGAGCATCCACGCGTCTAGAGAAGCCTGGTAGAGGAGCGGCGC
>JAPULC010000439.1 GCA_027295305.1 Gammaproteobacteria bacterium | reverse complement strand
TCTCACGAGATACATGCCCGAGCTGGAAGCGCACTTTCACTATCGAGTCATCGATGTGAGCTCGATCAAAGAGCTTGCGCGTAGATGGCGACCGGAGCTCTTGAGCGGAGTTCGCAAGAAAGGAGAGCATCTCGCCCTTGCGGACATCCGGGAGTCCATCGACGAGCTTCGATATTACCGCGATAATTTCTTTCGCGCCGGCGGCGGCGCCGGCTGAAAGCCGGCATCGTGCCAGGCACGGTGTGCCTGGCACCACCTCTCTCACCCCGGTCAAGTGGCTTCTAGTTTCTTCGCTTGCTGCTCGATGGCCCAGTCCAGATGAACCGCGACCAACGGTGAAGCCGAGGGGCGAATACGCTTCAGCTCCTCGACGATGTCCGCTGCTCCCTCGGCGTTGCCCAATGCAACGACGATGTTCCTGCGCCATTGATCGAAGTTGATGCGGCGTATCGCGCTGCCCTCGGTTCGGTTCAGAAATTCAGCTTCAGTCCATCGAAGCAACTCGAGAAGTGTCGTATCTTCGAGCGACTGACGGGGACTGAAGTCTTGCTCGGGGCTCGATTTCGCGAATCGGTTCCAAGGGCACACCAGCTGGCAGTCATCGCACCCGTAGATGCGATTACCCATGAGCGGGCGAAGCTCCTCGGGAATGACGCCTTTGAGCTCGATGGTGAGATAGGAGATACAACGACGCGCATCGAGTTGCTTTGCTCCGACGATCGCGCCGGTGGGGCATATGTCCATGCAGGCGCTGCAGCTGCCGCAGTGTTCTTCCCCATAGGGCTCGTCCGTCGGTAACTCCAGATCCGTAAAGATCTCGCCAATGAAAAACCACGAACCGGCTTCACGCGTCAGCAATAGCGTGTGCTTACCTATCCAGCCAAGACCCGCCTTCTCGGCAAATCCCTTCTCCAGCACGGGTGCGCTGTCGGTAAACGCTCTTACGCCGGCGTCGGGTGCGATCTCCTTGATCCGCGACGCAAGTCGTGCCAGGCGTCGACGTACCACCTTGTGATAATCGCGTCCCAGCGCGTAACGCGAGACGTACGCCTTGCGCGATTCGCGCAGCACTCGCAATGGTTGCGTGCTCTGGGGCAGATAATTCATCCGGGCAGAGATGACTCGCGTGGTGCCGGCCATGAGTCGACCAGGCTCCGCACGAAGCTCGGCATGGTCGGACATGTAGTCCATCTCTCCATGAAAACCGTTCTGCAACCACGCCTCGAGATGCTCGGCGTGAATCCCCGGGGACGCATCGGTGATCGCGACGTGTTGAAACCCGAGTTCGCTTCCCCAGCGCTTGATGTCCTCCGCCAGCGTATCGAGATCCATGCGGTGGTGGCCGATTTCGAAAGCTCAGCGAGTATAATGGCGCGATGCAACGATTGCTTAGCCTCTTCAGCGCCGCAGAGGTGCGAGAGCTGGACCGTATCGCCATCGAGGAAGGTGGAATTCCCGGCATCGTCCTGATGAAGCGCGCGGGGCTTGAAGTTTTCAGGGCGATGTCAAAATTGGATGCTTCCTTCGCAAGTGTCACGGTGCTTTGCGGTCGCGGCAACAACGCTGGAGATGGTTACATCGTTGCCGGGTACGCTGCCGATCACGGCATGGACGTTCAGCTCCTGCAGCTGGGTCTGTCCGACGCGCTTCGGGGCGATGCGGCACTTGCTCGTGATTGGGCCCATGAGCGGGGCGTCGTGGAGGAGCAGTTCGATTCCGCGTCTGAATTGCGTGGCGAGGTGTTGGTCGATGCGTTGCTCGGCACAGGTCTCACGGGCCTGGTTCGTGACGAGTTCGCGGCGGCCATCGATGCAATCAACCGCTGCGTCCGCCCGATCGTGTCGGTGGACATTCCATCGGGACTTTCCGCAGACACCGGTGTTCCCCTCGGCCGTGCGGTCAGCGCGAATCTAACCGTCACCTTCATTGGCGCGAAACGTGGCCTCTATACCGGTGCGGGCAAGGAGCACGCCGGTCAGGTGGTCTACGCCGATCTCGACGTCGATGATTCTGTCTTCGACCAGGTCCCTGCCCAAGTCGAGCTCTTGCGACTGGGTGAAAATGTTGGAATACCTCCACCCCGACGTCGCGATGCCCACAAGGGCAGCTTCGGTCACGTCTTGGTCGTCGGCGGCGATCGCGGGATGGGCGGCGCCGCGTTGATGGCGGCGGAAGCCGCCATGCGATCGGGCGCGGGTCTGGTGAGCGTTGCAACGCGCCCCGAGCACATTGGAGGATTTCTCGCACGTCGACCCGAGCTGATGGTGCGTGCAGTAGATGGGGCGAAAGATCTATCTCCGCTCCTGGAGCGTGCCACGGTGATCGTGGTCGGTCCTGGCCTCGGCCGCGGGGCATTTGGCGAACAGCTCCTCAAGACCGCGCTGGATTCGAATAAGCCCATCGTGCTCGATGCCGACGCGCTGAACATCATCGCACAGAAGCGTTGGCCACTCAGCGCCACAACGGTTGTGACCCCTCACCCCGGCGAAGCAGCGCGACTTCTCGACTCGCAATCGGAGAGGATCGTTGCCGATCGCTTTGCTGCGCTGGCATCCTTGATAGAAAGGTATGGGTGCGCCGTGGTGTTGAAGGGTGCCGGGACGCTGGTGGGTGGGCCGCACTCGAGGGTGGGTGTCTGTGCCGACGGCAACCCAGGCATGGCGAGCGGTGGCATGGGGGATGTGCTGTCCGGGATCATTGGCGGCTTGCTCGCACAGGGCCTGGATGCGATTCACGCAGCCCGCGTCGGGGTCTGTGTGCATGCGCGCGCGGCCGACGGCGCCGCTGCGAAGTCGGGAGAACGCGGATTACTCGCGACGGATCTCATCGATCGCGTGCGCGGACTGCTGAACGCGTCATGACCGAGGTCGATGTCACCGTCGCCAGTACGGACGCCATGGAAAGACTGGGGGCACGCCTTGCGCTTTGCGCGGGAGAGGGTGACTACATCGCGCTTTGCGGTGAGATCGGCGCGGGGAAGACCACGCTCGCGCGGGGTGCGTTGCACGGGCTTGGCCACGTCGGCGTGGTGAAAAGCCCGACTTACACTATTGTGGAGTCGTATCGATTGGGGACCCGAACGGTGCACCATCTGGATCTCTATCGACTTGCAGATCCGCTAGAGCTGGAGTATTTCGGGGTCTGGGATTACTTCGACGAGGTATCCGTGAAGCTGGTTGAATGGCCGGAACGCGGTGCAAACGTTCTGCCGGAGCCGGACGTGCTGGTCACGATCCAAGTGGAAAATGACGAGCGCAGGAGGGTGCACCTCGCCGGAGTCACGTGCGCGGGCGCAAGAACCCTCGAGCGCATGTTGGCGAGCGAGGCATGATATGCAAAGGCTGATCCTGACAGGCGTTCTCCTTGTCTGCTTCTCGGCGCAGGCACAGATCTCCATCGAAGCTGCCCGGCTACATCAGTCTCCCGAGCACACGCGATTCGTGCTCGATCTATCGGGCCCCCCGGATTACGAGATGTTCGTGCTGCATGATCCCGAGCGGCTGGTGGTAGATATCCACCGTGCACGTCTGTCGGGTGCGGTAGATCTCGATGCGCTGCGCGTGGATCAGACGCGTATCCGCAAGATCCGTTACGGCGAACGCGGGGGGACCCTTCGCATCGTGATGGATCTCGAGCGCAAGTCCAGGCCAAGAAGTTTCGTGCTAAAACCCGTGGGGCCTCATGGGGATCGGCTGGTGGTGGATCTCCATCCGATGGAGGCACTGGTGGCGCCGATCAAGGCTATCGTGGCTACCTCGGCACGACATCTGCGTGATGTGGTGGTCGCAATCGATGCGGGTCATGGGGGCGAGGACCCGGGTGCCAGCGGCATCGAAGGAATCGTCGAGAAGCAAGTGGTCTTCCTGATGGCCAGAGAGCTGGCGGCACTTTTCGAAGGCACCGCCGGGTATCGTGCGGTGCTGCTGCGTGATGGCGACTATTACGTGAAGCTCAGACGTCGCATCGAGCTCGCGAAAAAGGCCCGCGCCGATCTTTTCGTCTCGATACACGCCGATGCCTTCAGGAGTCCTCTCGCAAAGGGCGCCTCGGTTTACGCATTGTCGGAGAAGGGTGCGACCAGCGAGACCGCACTCTGGCTTGCGGAGAAGGAGAACCGCTCCGATCTCATCGGCGGTGTGGAAGACGTGAGCTTGGTGGATAAGGACGATTTGCTGGTGGAAGTGTTGCTGGATCTCTCGATGACCCACACGATGCGTCAGAGCCTCGACATGGGAAGGCGCGTCATCGGCCAGCTCGACGGAAAGGTTCGGCTCCACAGCAGGAAAGTGGAGCTTGCGAATTTCATGGTGCTCAAGTCTCCCGACATTCCGTCGATTCTGATCGAGACCGGTTACCTTTCGAATCCAGAAGAGGCGCGACGGCTCGCCACGCGGCAATATCAACGGCAGATGGCGAGAGGCATTCATCGTGGCATCATGTCGTTCATGGAAGCCTCGCCCCCGCCCGGGACGTTGCTGGCATGGCGGACCAACAACGACGGTCGCTCCATCCGCTATGTCATCGTCAGGGGGGATACCTTGTCGGGTATCGCGTCGCGCTTTCGGGTAAGTCAGCGAACGTTGCAGCAATTCAACGGCCTTGCAACGGATATGATACGCACGGGACAGGTACTCCTCATCCCGCCAACGTAAAAGGGCTGCATTTGAATCGCATACATCGACTCGAGCAGCACCTTGCGAACCAGATCGCCGCCGGCGAGGTCGTGGAACGACCCGCATCGGTGGTGAAGGAGTTGCTCGAGAACAGCATTGACGCCGGCTCGGATCGCGTCGTCATCGAGGTGGAGCAGGCGGGCGGGCGCCTCATCCGCGTGCGCGACAACGGCGCCGGCATCCTGCGCGAGGATCTGCCTCTCGCACTGTGCCGCCATGCCACCAGCAAGATCAGCACGGTGGATGATCTCACCCGGGTAGAGAGCCTCGGCTTTCGAGGTGAGGCATTGGCGAGCATCGCGTCGGTGTCGAACTTCTCACTCACCTCGAACGCGAACGGTGTGTCCGCTCATGGTTGGCGGGTGTCTGGATCCGATGACGAGGTGCAGCCGGCGTCACACCCACGCGGCACCACGGTGGAGGTCCGGGATCTCTTCTTCAACACACCGGCGCGTCGCAAATTTATGCGAACCGAGCGCACGGAATTCAAGCGCATCCTCGAGGTGGTCAAGCGACTCGCGCTGTCACACCCGGAGGTGGGGTTCGAGCTGCGTCACGACGCTCGTGTTGTGCTGATGCAGCGGTGTGTGGAGTCACGCGACCAGCATCTCGAACGCATCGGGAGCGTGTGTGGAACGAAATTCGTCGACAATGCGGTGGCCGTCGAAGCGGCTGCGCCTGGACTTCGACTTCACGGCTGGGTCGGATTGCCGACGTTTACACGCAGTCAGTCGGATCAGCAATACTTCTTCGTCAATGGACGCTCCGTTCAGGATCGAATGGTGAGCCATGCGGTTCGCCAGGCATATCGCGATCGCGTGTATCGCGATCGTCACTCGGTCTACGTGTTGTTTCTCGATCTCGCGCCAGGTGAAGTGGACGTCAATGTTCATCCGACGAAATCCCAGGTACGTTTTCGCGATTCACGTGATGTGCGGGATTTCCTGTTCGGTTCGCTGAACCGAGCATTGACGGATGTGCGGCCGGGGGACTCGGCCATCGAAGAGCACTCGGTTTCCGTTCGAGAGGATCGGGAAAAGCCGAGCCAGATGGGCATGGATCTGGCCAGACTCACCACATCCAGGGCTAGGCAACCGAGCCGGCCTCTGCGTTTGAAGGAGCGGCTGCATTCGTACGAGACGATGAGCAAGCTGGAAGATCCGGCGAGGGAAGATGCACCACCGCTCGGCTACGCGCTCGCTCAACTGCGCGGCATCTACATTCTTGCCGAGAACGCCGCAGGGCTGGTGCTGGTGGATATGCATGCCGCCCATGAGCGCATCACTTATGAAAAGATGAAGAGCGCGGCAGACTCCGAAGGTGTCGTGCGTCAGCGGCTCCTGGTTCCAGTGAGTGTGAACGTGAGCGAAAGTGAGGCCGACTGGGCGGAAGACCTCGGGGAGTCACTGTCAGCGATCGGTGTGGTCGTGCAGCGCGTGGGTCCCGCAGAGCTCTCGGTGCGTGAGGTGCCGGCCTTGCTCGCGGACGTTGACGCAGCGGGGATGTTGCGCGACCTGCTCGCGGACTCGATGGAGTTTGGAGATCTCGACGCGGTGCAAGGTCATCGCGACGAGCTACTCTCGAGCATGGCGTGTCACGGCGCCGTGCGCGCCAACCGCCAGCTCACTGTCGCGGAGATGAACGCGCTCCTGCGCGAGATGGAGCACACCGAGAACGCCGCGCAGTGCAATCACGGTCGACCGACGTATCAGATGATCGACCTCAAGGAGCTCGACCGAATGTTTTCGCGCGGCAGATGATGTGGCTGTGGTGACTCGAGCGTCTGCCAATTCCACAGCGAATTCCAGGACGGCAATATTTCTGATGGGCCCCACCGCGTCGGGGAAGACGCGATTGGCGATGGAGCTTGCGTCGCGAGGGGCGTGCCAACTCGTCAGTGTGGACTCGGCGATGATCTATCGTGGCATGGACATCGGCACCGCAAAGCCGAGCATCGAGGAGAGAGCGAGGATCCCGCACCGATTGATCGACCTTCGGGATCCAGCCGAGCCATACTCAGCAGCCGAATTCAGGGCAGATGCGCTGGCTGCCGGCGCCGAGATTCTCGCGCTTGGCCAGGTGCCGATCTTCGTTGGCGGAACGATGCTCTATTACCGAGTGCTTCGCGATGGGATCGCTGAGATGCCCTCCCGCAACGATGAGTTGCGCGCGCAACTCGCGCGTGAGGCCGAAAGCGTCGGATGGCCAGCCCTTCACGCGCGGCTGTCCGAGATCGATCCCGCAGCGGCGCAACGCATTCATCCGAACGATCCGCAGCGGCTTCAGCGTGCGCTGGAGGTAGCGCTGATCAGCGGCAAGCCGCTCTCGCAATGGTGGCTGGAGGGGACCGGCGGGGGGATCGAGTCGGTGCTCGGCTGCCGGCTGATCCAGCTCGTCATTGCCCCAGGGAGTCGCTCGGACCTGCACTCTCGTATCGAACGGCGCCTGAATCGCATGCTCGATGAGGGTTTCCTCGAGGAAGTCCGCGCGCTTCGACAGCGCGGCGATCTCGATGCATCGCTTCCGTCGATGAAAGCCGTGGGTTATCGGCAGCTCTGGCGCCATCTGGACGGGGCCATCGACTTCGATACGATGCGCGAGCAGGCGCTCGCCGCTACCCGGCGGCTGGCGAAGCGTCAGCTGACGTGGCTGCGCAGTTGGCCTGGGGTCCACCGGCTCGACAGCGACGATCCGAAGCTCGTCGCCCACGCGATTCATCGCGTAGAGGCCACCTTGAAAAACCGGGGCGCTGTCGCCATAGTAGCCGAGCAGCCGCCTACCCATTCTGATCCGTTTGCGTAGAAGACAGTGGTCCGATATCGCCGGACGCGTATCGGAGGCGGCGTTGACCCTGAGAGGAGCCACAAAATGTCAAGAGGGCATTCTCTACAAGACCCTTTCCTCAACGCGCTGCGTAAAGAGCGGGTTCCTGTCTCCATCTATCTGGTCAATGGAATCAAGTTGCAGGGCCAGATCGAGTCATTCGACCAATTCGTGATCCTGTTACGCAACAGCGTGAGCCAGATGGTCTATAAACATGCCATCTCCACCGTGGTACCGGCGCGCAACGTGCGCATCCCGGTTCCCGGTAGTGACGACGAGGACGAGGAAGAGCAGGACTGAGCTCGGCGGGCGCCGCAGCCCGAGCTGAGTGTTCGAACACAGCGTCTAGTCAGTTCATGTCCAGAATGCGCAGCATTCTGGATCGAACCAGCGATCCGGTGCATGGATGCCGTGGCAGCCGGGCAGCGTGGGAAGAAATTCGCCCGAACGGCGAATTTCTGGACATCCGGATAGGTAGAAGCCACTGAGTCAATCTTTTCTTTTCGAGCGACCGGCGTCCGGTGAGCGGGCGCTGCTCGTGCGTATGCGCATCGCCGGTTTCGAGACCGGCGCCTCGGAGGAGTTCTTCCAGTTGGTGAGCGCCGCCGGCCTTGTGCATGTGGCTTTGGTGGAAGGCGCTCGCTCGGCTCCCGATCCGGGGCACTTCGTCGGTGCCGGCAAGCTCGAGGAGATCGGTGTGCTCGCCGCGCAGACCGATTCCACGCTGATCGTGTTCGATCACGAGCTGTCAGCCATCCAGGAGCGCAATCTGGAGGGTGAGTTGGGTCGCCGCGTCATCGATAGAACGCAACTGATCCTGGACATCTTCGCGCGTCGCGCCCGCACCCACGAAGGCAAGCTCCAGGTAGAGCTCGCCCAGCTCAGGCACGCCTCCACTCGCCTCGTGCGCGGATGGACGCACCTCGATCGTCAGCGTGGGGGTATCGGCCTGCGCGGCGCCGGCGAATCGCAGATCGAGCTCGATCAGCGGATGATCAATCAGCGCATTCGAGCCGTCGAGCGTCAGCTATCCAAAGTCCGTCGAGGCCGACGCCTGGGCCGTCGCTCCCGCGCACGCGCCAAGGTTCCGACGATCGTGCTGGTGGGGTACACCAATGCCGGTAAGTCGAGCCTGTTCAACGCACTCACGGATGCCGGCGTGGATGCGGCCGATCAGCTGTTCGCAACGCTGGACCCGACGCTACGTCGCATCACTGTTCCGGGCATCGGTACTGTCGTGCTTGCTGATACCGTGGGCTTCATAGGCCGTCTGCCGCACAAGCTGGTGGAGGCTTTCAAGGCGACCCTCGAGGAGGTAGTCGAGGCGAAGCTTCTGCTTCATGTCGTGGATGCGGCGGCCGAGACACGCGATCAACAGATGGCCGATGTCGACAAGGTGCTCGTGGAGATTGGCGCAGCCGACGTGCCGCGGCTGGAAATCTTCAACAAGGTCGACCTCCTCAGCGGGTGCTCGTCACGCACGGATCGCGATGCGGGGGAGTTATCGCGGGTCTGGGTGAGCGCTTTGCGAGGTTTGGGCCTCGACCAACTCAGGGCTGCGATTGCGGAGCGGCTCGGTGTATCGGCATGGGCGGAGCTCATCTTGTCGCCCCACCACGGCGCGTTGCGCTCTTGGCTCTACGACCGCCAGGCGGTCCTCCACGAGGAAGTCGAACGTGACGGCAGCTATCGTTTGCGGGTCCATCTGCCCGCGGACGAGCTCGAACGCGTCGCGAGCCGCCGGGGTGTCGTGTTGCGGGGTGGCGAGGGCGCACATAGAATGCGGCACTCTGTAGGGGCACTACGGCGATAACGCTGTCTGGAGTCGGTATGGCCTGGAATGAACCGGGTGGAAGAGACGACGACCCTTGGGGTGGTGGTCGCGGCGGCGATCAGGGCCCTCCGGATCTCGATGAAGCATTTCGCAAGCTGAAGAATCAGCTTGGAACCATCTTTGGCGGTCGAGGGGGATCGGGTGGTGCTACGCCCAGGATCAGCCCGGGTCTGGTGATCATCGCCCTGGTGGTGCTTGCGCTGCTGTATGGCGCCTTGGGTTTCTACGCGATCGACCAGCAGGAGCGAGGGGTCATCTTCCGCTTCGGCGCGGTTCGCGACGACTTCGCAATGCCGGGCTTGAACTGGTATCCCCCCCTCATCGATCGCGTCGAGAAAGTCAACGTCACCCAGGTGCGCTCGATTCAACACCAGGCACTGATGCTCACGGAGGACGAGAACATCGTCGACGTGAGTCTCACGGTGCAATACCAGGTGCAGGATCCGGCGAAGTTCCTCGTGGAGGTGGCCAACCCGGAGGAGACCCTCGATCACGCGACGGAGAGTGCGATCAGACACGTGGCCGGCAGCTCTTCGCTCGATGACATCGTCACTGAAGGTAGAGCCGCGGTGGCGGTGGAGGTGCATGAGCGCATTCAGCTATACCTCGACAATTACGGCACCGGCATCATGGTGAGCAAGGTCAACATCGATCGAGGCGCGCCGCCGGCTCAAGTCCTGCCGGCGTTCGACGACGTGCAGAAGGCCATCGAGGACGAGGCGCGGGTGATCAACGAGGCGAGTGCCTACGCAGAGGGAATGGTTCCGGAGGCCCGCGGCGAGGCGCAGAGAACCATCGAGCAGGCCAACGCCTATCGGGATCAGGTCATTGCTAAAGCCGAGGGTGAAGCGAATCGGTTCTCGAAGCTGCTCACGGAATACAAGCTGGCCCCCCGGGTCACGCGCGATCGACTCTACATCGATGCCATGGAAGATGTGATGTCAAACAGCACCAAAGTGCTGATCGATGTGGAAGGCGGCAACAACATGCTCTATCTGCCGCTCGACAAGCTGACCCAGCAGAGCGCTGCCGCGGTGGGGGGTTCCCAGCTCTCATCCGAGGCGATTCGCCAGCTCACCGATTCGGTCGTGCGCGAGATTCAGAACCGAAGCATCAACACCCGCCGGGATAACCGTTAATCATGAGCATGCGATTGTTGGTCATTGGTGTCATTGGGCTCCTGGTGCTGTATCTGGCAACGGATTCAGTCTTCACGGTTCACGAGACGGAGCGTGCGCTCGTGCTTCGATTTGGCGCGGTAGCGCGCGGCGACGTCCCCCCCGGACTTCATTTCAAGTGGCCGATTGCCGACGAGGTCAAGAAGTTCGATGGCCGGGTGCAAACCCTGGATCCGCGCGAGGCAACTTATTTCACCCTCGAGAAGAAGCCTCTCATCGTGGATTCGTTCGTGAAATGGCGAATTCAGGATGTTGAACAGTTCTACACGGCGACTTCCGGAGACGTGGAGCTCGGGGGACGTCGGCTTCAGGAACGGGTCAACACGGGTCTGCGCAACCAGATCAGTCGGCGCGACATGCACGAAGTGGTCTCGGGTGAACGCGATAAATTGATGAGCGATCTGACCACCGAGCTCGACGAGGTCGTGCGTGGCGCCCTCGGCATCACCGTGCTCGACGTGCGCCTGAAGCAGGTGAATCTGCCGGAGGAGGTCAGCGAGGACGTCTATCGTCGGATGGCTTCCGAGCGGCAGATCCTCGCGCGACAGCACCGTGCCTCGGGTCAGGAGCTGGCGCTCGGCATCCGTGCGGACGCAGACAGGCAGGTGATCGTCATCGGCGCGGAGGCCTACCGGGATGCGGAGCGGCTGAGGGGTGATGGCGATGCGCGATCGGCGTCGATCTACGCCGATGCCTTCAACGCCGATCCCGAGTTCTACGCGTTCTACCGCAGCTTGAACGCCTATCGGGCCACCTTTTCGAACAAAGGTGACATGCTGTTGTTGGATCCCGATAGCGACTTCTTCAAGTATCTCGGCGACATCCACGGCAAGGAGAGGTGATCGCGGCTCCTCGATGAAGAAGGCCGAGGAGGCTGAGCCGCCGCCCGCTAGGCACCGCCTCGCAAATCCAATTGTCCTCCCAACCTGTCCGAGTTCAAGATGTGGCAAGACTTTGCAACTGCTCTCTGCCTGGTGCTGGTGATCGAGGGCATCATTCCGTTCCTTGCCCCTGGTCGCTGGCGTAGTCTCGCCGAGCGACTTGCGCGGGTGGACGATCGAACGATCCGCTTGGTGGGGCTCGCGAGCATGGTATGCGGCGCGGGTCTGCTCTACGTGGTGAATTGATCGGAGCCGATGGGGTATGCAGACGAAACGATGGCTGTTACCTGATGGGGTGGAGGAGATCCTGCCGCCGGAGGCGCGGCGCATCGAGCTTCTGCGCAGGTCGGTTCTCGATCTGTTCGAATCTTGGGGTTATCAGCTCGTCATTCCACCGTTGATCGAATACCTGGACTCGCTGCTGATCGGTCAGGGGACCGACCTCGATCTGCAGACCTTCAAGGTGATCGATCAGGTCAGTGGGCGCATGCTAGGCATTCGTGCGGACCTGACCTCGCAGTCGGCGCGGATCGACGCACACAGCTTGAAGGCGTCGGGCGTAGTGCGACTGTGCTATGCGGATACGGCGCTCAGGGCGCGACCGGAGGGGGCTCTCGCATCGCGTACACCGATGGTCGTCGGTGCCGAAATCTATGGTGATGCGAGCGGGGAGAGCGACGCGGAAGTGATCTCGCTCGCGGCTTCGATGCTGGAAACGGTGGGCATCGAGAGCTTTCATCTCGAGCTCGGTCACATGGGCATATTTCGCGGCTTGGCGGACGTCGCCAACCTGGATTCCGAGGCGGAGCAGGAGCTCTTCGAGGCCATGCAGCGCAAGTCCGTGGCGGACATCGATCAGTTGCTTGCGGGGGCTGCGGTGCCAGCGGACGTGCGCGACATGATTCGATCGCTGCCGGATCTCATGGGGGACGGGGACGTGATGGCGCGTGCGAAAGCCCTTCTGGCATCGGCGCCGGAAGGCGTTCATCTGGCCCTTCGCGAGCTGGGATCGATTGCCGAGCGCGTGCTCGTGAGGCGTCCATCGCTGGCGGTTCGATACGATCTGGCCGAGCTTCGCGGCTATCACTACCACACAGGTGTCGTGTTCGCCGCTTATGCTGACGGCTACGGAGAAGCCGTGGCCCGTGGCGGTCGCTATGACGACATCGGCAGCGCCTTTGGCCGCGCGCGCCCAGCCACTGGATTCGATGCCTATCTCACCGTGTTGGCACGCGGAAGGGAGGCGAGCGCGCCGCGTGCAGGGGTCTTCGCGCCGCTGCCAGCACAAGAGCCGGCAGCAACGAGTGCATTCTGGAGAGAGGTCGACGCGCTCCGCGTTCGTGGCGAACGGGTGGTGTGTGCGCTGCGAGAGGATGAGGATCCACGGCAAAGTGGCTGTGATCGGATCCTTCTGCGACACGGGGACGGTTGGCAGGTTCAGCCGTTGGAGGACGAGACCGATGGGTAGGAACGTGGTGGTTCTCGGGACGCAATGGGGTGACGAGGGTAAGGGGAAGATCGTGGATCTTCTCACCGAAGGTGTGGCCGCAGTCGTACGGTTCCAGGGCGGCCATAATGCCGGCCACACCCTCGTCATCGGTGAGGAGAAGACCGTCCTGCATCTGGTCCCCTCGGGAATCCTGCGTGAGGGCGTACTGTGTCTGATCGGTAACGGAGTCGTGCTATCGCCCCCCGCGCTGCTCGATGAGATCTCGTATCTCGAGTCCCGAGGGGTCCCGGTGCGCGAACGGCTGAAGATCAGCCCGGCCTGTCAATTGATACTTCCTTACCACGTCGAGCTCGACCACGCTCGGGAAGAGGCACGCGGCAATGCGGCGATCGGCACGACGGGGCGCGGCATCGGGCCGGCTTACGAAGACAAGGTCGCTCGCCGCGGCCTTCGGATCGAGGATCTGTTTCACCAGCAGGACTTCGCAGCGCGCCTGGCCGAGGTAATGGACTATCAGAACTTCCTGTTGACACAGTACTACAAGAAAAAACCCGTGGACTTTCAGTCGACTCTGGACGACGCGCTGGAGGCCGGCGAGCAGATCAGACCCTTGATGGCCGACATCGTGGACCTCCTTCACGGCCTGCGTACAGAAGGTCGGGACATCTTGTTCGAGGGTGCGCAGGGAGCGTTGCTCGACGTGGATCTCGGCACCTATCCGTTCGTGACGAGTTCCAACACCACCGCCGGCGGCACTGCCATCGGAAGCGGATTCGGCCCCATGTATCTGGATTACATTCTCGGACTCACCAAGGCGTACGCCACGCGGGTGGGTTCCGGTCCATTCCCCACGGAGCTATTCGACGATGTGGGCAAGCGCCTGGCCGAGCGAGGCAACGAGTATGGTTCCACGACGGGCCGCGCCCGACGTTGCGGCTGGTTCGATGCCGTCTCGCTTCGGCAGGCCATTCGAGTGAACAGCATCTCGGGGCTTTGCCTGACGAAGCTGGACGTGCTCGATGGTCTCGAACGCATCCGAATCTGCGTCGCCTACGAGCAGTCGGACGGCGAGGATATTCCGGGATTCGGAAGCGAAACCTATGCTACGCGGCGACCTGTCTACGAAGATGTGCCAGGATGGCAGCAGTCCACCCTCGGTGTGCGCCGGCTGAAGGATCTGCCGGCGAATGCGCGCGCCTATGTCGCGCGCATCGAAGAGGCCGTGGAGGCGCCTATCGACATCATCTCCACGGGGCCCGCGCGCACCGAGACCATCGTCCTGCGCAACCCCTTCGACTGAGAATGTTAAACTACCGCTTCCAAGGGAGTCGCAGCATGACCATCGATCAGAAGCTCCTGTCGATTCTAGTATGCCCCGTGTCGAAGGCGCCCCTGACGCTGAGCGACGACGGGCAGGAGCTCGTCTGCCGGGCAAGCGGCCTGGCCTATCCGATTCGTGACGGTATTCCCGTCATGCTGGAGGAAGAGGCGCGTGAGCTCACGCCGGAGGAACGCGACACGTCGTAGAGCGATGCCGCGTTCACACAGGCTTGCCTGTGGTTCGCGCAATGGACAAGACATTGAGGCCAGGAAGGAATTCGAGACGCACATGAGCAGCAAAGTAGAAATCGTTCAGTTCACGTCCGCCGAGATGCCGGACATTGCCAGCGACGAGCATCAGCATCCTCAGGGTACGCTCGACTGGGTGGGCATGAGCCATATTCATCAGCCCATCCTCGTTCGCGATCGAGGAGACGTGCAGAAGGTCAACGCCCGCGTGCAGGTCTACGTGGATCTCGCCGACAGTCAGGCGAAGGGAATTCACATGTCGCGTCTGTATCTGCTGCTGGATCGTCATGCGAGCGAGGTGCCGCTCACCGCGGAAAATCTCGCGGGTCTTCTCGAAGCGCTGCTCGAATCCCACGCCGATCTCTCCACGCAAGCGTTCCTGAATTTCGAATTCGACTATTTCATCAGACGTCGAGCGCTGAAGAGCAACCACAGTGGTTGGAATTCCTACCCAGTGAAGGTGCGTGCGGCGCTTATCGACGCGGAGCTGCATCTGGAGCTCGGCGCCGAGGTTCTCTATTCGTCGACGTGCCCCTGCTCTGCGGCCCTATCGCGGCAGCTCGTGCAGCAGCAATTCGATCAAGACTTCGGTGGCGAGGGCACGCTCCAGGCAACCGACGTCCGACGATGGCTCGGTAGCGAGCACGGCGTCGTAGCCGTGCCGCACAGCCAGCGTAGCGTTGCGAAAGTGTTGACGCGTCTCGCCAGTGACGTCACCGATCTGCCGCTAACGCACCTCATCGATCTGTTGGAAGACGCCTTGCAGACGCCCGTTCAAACAGCGGTCAAGCGTGAGGACGAGCAGGAGTTCGCGCGGCTCAACGGCGAGAATCTCATGTTCTGTGAAGATGCGGCGCGTCGAATAAAAGGCGCATTGAACGATGATGAGAGCATCGATGACTTCTGGGGGCGTGTCGATCACATGGAGAGCCTGCACCCTCACAACGCTGTCAGCGTATTCACCAAGGGCGTGAAGGGAGGCTACCTCCCGATTCCCTGATGCGTTCGCGTGGGAAGAAATTCGCCCGGACGGCGAATTTCTGGACATGAACGAAGATCCGGGACAGGGATGTCGCGGCCGCCATAAGGGGGGCGTGAGCAGGACCGCTTTTTTGGGTGGGGTATTACGGGAGAGGGCGCCGCAAAAAGAAAGGGCCTGGGAGCGAAGGCGAA
>JAPULC010000438.1 GCA_027295305.1 Gammaproteobacteria bacterium | reverse complement strand
CCGGTTTCTGGCCTAGCGTCCGGGACAGGGGATGTCCCGGCAGGGCCGCTTTTTGCGGAGCAACGCGCAGCGAAAAGAAAGGGCCTGGGAGCGAAGGCGAACTTGCTTCGCCGCAGCGTTGGAGGAAATTCGCCCGGATGGCGAATTTCGGGACAGGAACTAGCGAGTGCAAGATATCTCGGAGCCAGAGCACTAGAATCCGCATCATGGGGGTCATCGAGCGTCTCAAGGACGCGAGCTTCCGCAGTCTTCGCAGAGCAATTCGACTCTGGTCGCGCGCTCTTGTGCAGGGTGCCGAGGAGCTGCATCTGCCCGTAGAGTCGAGTGTGCTCTACGCGCTTCCGCATCGTTCGCTCCTCGATCTTCTGGTGTTCGACATCGCCTGTGAGCAGGCCGGCATGCCGATGCCCCGATCGCCCTGCACCACCCCCACTCTGGAAGAACGCCGCAGCTTCTTCTTTCTTCAGCGACCCGAGGGACGGCTGTTCAAGCGCCCGGCGATGCGCTCCTACTCCGAGCGCCTGCTAAGAGTGCAGACCCATCTGGAGCACCACCCAGGCGAAGATATCGAAGTGATTCCGGTGTCCGTATTCTGGAGCCGAGCCCCTGGGCGCGAACGCTCCTTCCTCAGGCTTCTGATCTCCGAGAACTGGACCGCGACGGGCAGGCTCAAGAGGATTCTCTCGCTGCTCTTCAATCGTCACGCGCTTCTCATCCAGTTCGGGCGTCCGGTTTCCATGCGCCAGCTGGTCGACGAGCAGCTCCCTTCCAATCGCACCACGCGCAAGCTCGCGCGCCTGCTGCGGACGCATTTTCGCCGGCGGCGCACCGCAGTCCTCGGACCCGACCTTTCGCACCGCCGCACCCTCGTGGATTCCATCGTCCGCTCCGCCGCACTCGCCCAATCCATCGAGACGGAAATGGAGCGCACCGGAGAGAAGCGTGAAAAGGTCGTCAGGAGAGCACGCGGTTACGCGAAGGAGATTGCATCCCACGTTTCATTCAGGGTGGTGCGATTCTTCGACGTGCTGCTCACGTTCCTGTGGAACAGACTCTACGATGGCGTGCGCGTGCACAACCTCGAGCGTGTGGTCGAGGAGGCGGAGCGCGCTTCGCTCATCTACGTGCCCTGCCATCGCAGCCACGTCGACTATTTACTGCTCTCGTACGTGCTCTACCAGCACGGCGTGGCGCTCCCCCAGATTGCCGCCGGCATCAATCTGAACATTCCACTCGTGGGTCCACTCCTGCGGCGCGCGGGGGGATTTTTCATGCGGCGAAGCTTCCGGGACAATCCCCTCTACAGCGCGGTTTTCAACGAGTATCTGTTTGCGTTGTTCAGCAAGGGCTATTCGGTCGAGTACTTCCTCGAAGGGGGGCGCAGCCGTACCGGCAGACTCCTGCCCCCCCGCGGAGGAATGCTTGCGATGACCCTGCACAGCTTTCTGCGAGGCGGCACCCGGCCAATCTCCTTCGTACCGGTGAACATCAGCTACGAAAAAGTCATCGAAGCGCGAAGCTACTTGAGTGAACTACGCGGGCACAGCAAGGAGAAAGAATCGCTTTTTGGACTGCTGCGATCGTTCAAGACATTGCGTCAGTCATTCGGCACCGTGTACGTCAACATCGGCGAGCCTCTGGACCTCGGCGAATTCCTGGACTCGATCAGACCCGATTGGACATTCGGCGACCCGCGGCCCCCCTGGCTGAACGATGCGGTGACTCGGCTCGGACGTACGCTGGCCGAGCGCGTCAATGCGGCGGCGGTGGTCAATCCCGTGTGCCTGGTTGCCCTTGCAATGCTCTGCACTCAACGCCAGGCGATCGACGAGGAGAGCCTCGGACGCTTTCTGGAGCTTCTGCTGCGGCTCGGACGTGAGGGGGCCAATCCGGCGTCGCTTCAGTTCGAGCAGAGGAACCCTCAGGAAATCATCCGCTACGTGGAATCCATCGGCATCATCCAACGCGAGGCGCATCCCCTCGGCGATCTGCTGTGTGTCGACGGCGTCAATGCGATCCTGCTCACGTGGTATCGCAACAACATCGCTCACGTCTATGCGTACCCCTCATTGATTGCATGCTTTTTCGTGGGTCACAGAAGGCTCACCCTCGAGCACCTGCATCAGCTATGTGACACCGTCTATCCGCATCTGCGATCGGAGCTGTTCCTACCCTGGGAACCCCACGAGCTTCGCCAGGTCACGGAACAATGGGTGCGAACGCTAGTGGATTGCTCGATGCTCGAACCCGAAGGAGATGGCTATCGCGCCTCGCCGAGGTACAGCAACGACTACGCACAGCTCGCAATGCTCTCGCGCATCACCATGCAGACCCTGGAACGCTTCTACATCGTAGTGGCGCTTCTCACCAGTCGCCCCAATCAATCCCTCGGCCGCGACGAGTTCGAGCAGTGGTGCTATCTCACCGCCCAGCGCATGTCGCGCCTGCACGAGATCGACGCGCCGGAGTTCTTCGATCGTACCCTCATCAGCAAATTCATCGATGGTCTCGGCGAGCGGAATCTGATCCGGGAGAACAGCCAGCAGAAGCTCGTGTGGGACGAGCGGCTCACCGAGATCATCGATGAGGCGGACCGCATCATCGATCCTGCCTTTCGCGAGACCGTGATGCGCGGACGTGTCAGCATAGAAGGTGCCAAACAGGAAGCCCCGCCCGAGAAACCTCAGGCATCCACACCCCTTCATCAATACGTGGACTGACGGACATAACCTCTAAATCAACTCTCCCCAAACGTTTCGTTCTACGATGCTGATGCCCGGAAGTGGGTGCTGGAGCTTCTTCTCGCGGGCGTTGAGGCATCGCGCTCTTATATGGAAAGAGAGGGGATGTAGGAGCGGTGCCGATAGGCCAGCCCGGCAGACAGGACATCTGCCGGGCGGTAGCGAGAAGAAGCTCCAGCACCCGCTTCGTACGATGCACGCTCTGCGTCGGCACCGAACGTCCCTGTCCGCTCTAGCGATCGGCGCTGCTGCACACTTACGGCAATTCATACACGTCGAAGCGCACGCTACGTCCCTGGAGACTGAAACTGGCATCACGCGCGAGGGGTACGACCGCCCCCCGCAGCGGCCGCTTCAGCACCACGCGCCGCCCTGCCGAACCGATGGCCGCACTCAATAGCCGCTCTGCCGTCTCGTCGTCCACCATCGCCTCGAGCATCTGCATCGGACGCTTCACCAACGCGGACTTACGCCGCGGTGGGAACATCGGATCGAGGTAGACCACGTCCGCGCGTTGCTCCACGGCAAGCCACTCGACTGCGTCGGCGTGGACGAGTTGCATGCGTGCAGCCGCCTCGGCGAGCTTGGGCTCGCGGGTAGCTCGAAGATGGGCATCGCGCAAGAGCGCAAACACCAGGGGATGGCGCTCCAACAGCGTGACCCGTGCGCCAGCGTGCGCGAGAACGAAGGCGTCGATCCCGAATCCACCGGTACCATCAACGAGGGAAACTCCCGCAATGCGCGGGACTCCACACGCGTGAAGCAGCTGCTCGCGCCCACCGCTGCGCAGGCGGTAAGCGAGACGCGGGGATTTAAAGTCCACCCTGAGCGGCCTTCCGAATCCGGCCACCTCGAGCTCGATGGCATCCTCCTCGACCAGGAGACGTGCGCCGCCAGGCGCAAGGGTTTCGTCCGCATGCTGTAGTGGAAGGTGGAACTCCTCCGCCAGATCCGCAGCCCGCATCCGCGCATCGTGCGTCCTAGGGGCAATCGTCATTGCCCGGTCAGCCATCGGAGCGCTGCTGCCGTGAAAGTGTCTTCCACCCGGCGCGACCACTGAGATAGATGGGCTCAATCTCATGCGGCGCCAGCGTCTCGCCATTGGCAAGAGCCGAAGCTCCAAGGGTCGCCACATCCCAGGCTGTCGGAAACAGGTCCGCCTTCACGCTGACAAGACGCTCGCGCACCGACTGCGAGAACACCCCCAGCTCACATCCCGGTCCACAGGCCGACCATTCACCCAGCGAAGGCAATACCACGTCCACGGACCGACTCGCGCTCTCCCGCGTGAGTGCGACGGTGTCCTCGTAGGCCCCCCAGTAAACCTCGTCTCGACGTGCATCGAGAAGGGCCAGGACGTAGTGGAGTTGATACTCACGATATGCCCTCGCCGCGATCGCTCGCAGCGTGGAAATCGGCATGGTGGGAATGTCCATGGCAAAGGCAATCCCCTGGGCAACCCCCACGCCGATTCGCAACCCAGTGAACGAGCCGGGCCCTACCCCTACTGCAACACCATCGAGTTGACGTTGTGTCACGCCGGCGGCGGCAGTTACGCGATCTACCATGCCAAGAATCTCGTCGTTGTGACGTCGCGGAACGATGCGATACTCCTCGAACACCGATCCGTCCAGCCAGATAGCCGCCGAGCACGCCGCGGTTGCAGTTTCGAGCGCGAGTACACAGGTCATTCGTCGATAATCTCAAATAACGCGTCGGAGGAAATTGTAATGGACGTACCGACCTTCCTGGACCTTGCTGATGCACAGAAACGACTGATCGAAGAGGTCACGGCAACATCCGCAATCATCGATGTGCCACTCGAAGCGGCACTCGGCTGCGTGGTGGCCTCGGATGTAGCGGCACCGATCGACATCCCGCACTTCGACAATTCGGCGATGGACGGATATGCCCTGCTTCACGATGACCCCGCTTTGGCCACCGAGCGTCCGCAGCTTGCCGTGATCGGCGAGAGCTTCGCCGGGCACCCGTACTCGGGCATCGTATCGCCAGGCCAATGCGTTCGCATCTTCACCGGAGCTCGCATCCCCGAAGGTGCGAGCGCCGTGGTGATGCAGGAAGACACTACGCTGCTCGGCGACCGGCAGGTGCGCTTCGACGCGCGCCCGAGCGCCCAGCACCACATCCGTCATCGCGGCTCCGATGTACGACTCGGTCAACGGCTGTTTGCACGCGGTATCCGCCTCACCCCAGCACACCTCGGGCTCGTGGCCTCTGCCGGAATCACGTCCGTTTCCTGCTACGAGCATCCGCGCATTGGGCTCTTCACCAACGGCGACGAGATCGTGATGCCAGGCAAGCCTCTCGGTCCCGGGGACATCTACGACAGCAATCATCACTTCCTTGCCGCGGCACTTCGCGCGTTGCCGATCGAGGTGGTGGACCTCGGTCACGTTCGCGACGACGTGCGCGCGCTCGAAAATGCAATACAGACAGGGCTGCGCGACTGCGATGCGATCTTGAGCTCGGGCGGCGTCTCCGTGGGAGAGGCAGACCTGGTGGGCGATGTGCTGGCGCGTCTGGGAGAGGTGGCTTTTTGGAAGGTGGCGATGAAACCCGGCAAACCTCTCCTATTCGGACACCTGGGGAATACGCCCTTCTTCGGATTGCCTGGCAATCCGGTGTCGACCGTGGTGACCTTTCTCCAGCTCGTGCGCCCGGCCTTCGAGAAGATGTGCGGCCTCAACCCAACGTCGCCGTGGTCCATCAAGGCCACGCTTCGATCGGCCATTGACAAGTCCCCCGGCCGGCTCGATTTTCAACGCGGCATCATGTCGTTCGACCAGGACGGTTCCGTGACCGTGGAATCCACAGGCGACCAGAGTTCCGCCATTTTGAGCTCGGTGGTGCAGGCAAACTGTCTGATCGTTCTGCCTCGTGAACAGGGCAATCTCCTGGAGGGGGCCGGCGTTCGGGTACAGCCTTACGCTCAATTCGGCTTGTAGCTAGTGGGCATGGACGCCGCGTCAGCCTGCGGCTGACGTAGGAGGGATTGCCAGGGACGGCAATTTCCGGACAGGAACTAGAATTCCACCACGAAACGCGAGAAGCCTCCCTGACGGGAAGCTTCTCATCGTGTCGTCGAACGACGAGCTATTTGCTGCGCGGTCGACCTCGGCGACGACGGCCTTTTGAAGTCGCCTTCCTCGCAGAGGCCTTTGCAAGTGCCCGCCGCTTGGCCGCCGACCCACGCTCTACGGTCCTGACCCGCTTGTCAGCGGCACTGGAACGCTTCGCGGCCCGACGTTGCTCCCCGCGCGCAACTTCCTTGCGCTTGCGAACACGGAACTTCGCCATCGCGTCGTCGACCTTCTTGTCGACAAACGCTGCACCGGCCTGATTCGCCGCGGCCACTTTGGCACGAATGCCTGCTACTTTGGCACGCAGACGATCCTGCTCATGCATCTCCGCGATGCGCGTCTTTGCCGCAGAGGAGCGAACACGCAACCCCGCGACACGCTCGCTCACGCGTTTCGTAGCAGCCCGTGCACGCTTGGCGGCCGCTCTGTCGCCAGCACGCTTGCTGCGAGCAGCTTTCTTGCCTGCGGCTTTCGCGGCCCTGCGCGCACTCTTCAGCTTGCGACGTTGCGAGCTCATCTGCGCCTGCATCTTGCGAAACGCACCCTCGGCGCGAGTCGTTCCCGCAGATGCAGCTGCGCTTACGCGGGTTGCCGCCTTGGCTTTGGCACGGCCTTTTTTGGCGGCCTTCCGCTTCGCAGCTTTACGCTTGGTAGAGGTCTTGCGCTTGGCGCCCGCTTTACGCTTGGCCGGAGCCTTGCGCTTCTTCGCAGCCGGTCCGCGCTTCGCTGCAGCCTTACGCTTCGCACCCGCTTTACGCTTGGCCGGAGCCTTACGCTTGGCGCCCGCTTTACGCTTGGCTGGAGCCTTACCCTTCTTGGCAGCCGGTTTACGCTTGGCCGGAGCCTTGCGCTTCTTGGCAGCCGGTCTGCGCTTCGCTGCGGCCTTACGCTTGGCCGGGGCTTTACGCTTCGCTGCAGCCTTACGCTTAGCTGGAGCCTTGCGCTTAGCTGCCGGTCGGCGTTTTGCAGGCGCCTTCCTCTTAGCTTTAGCTTTTGCTCTAGGCATCGTTTTCTCCTCGGCAGTGGAGTTCGTTACTGCACGCAGCGTTGTGCCACGCGCACTTACAAAGTGTATTTAAAGAATTCCTACTTTTCACCCCCAAAATGCTAATTTGCATGGGTTTTTTTCAAATCAGGGGGTGTTTTCGCGAATTTGCCTCTGAATGAGGTGTCGAAGAGCCGAAAATCAACGTTCGAGGGCTTCACGAATCGCTGACTTGATACTTTCTACGCTACCGTTGCCATCAATTCGCGAATAACGCAACGACGGTTTTTCCTCCGACAGTCTTTGATAAAACGCAATCAGCGGCGACGTTTGCTCCTGATACACAGCCAATCGTTTGCGCACTATCTCTTCGCGATCGTCTTCACGTTGAATCAACGTTTCGCCGGTCGAGTCGTCTTTTCCCTCGGTCTTGGGAGGATTGTGAATCACGTGATAAACGCGGCCCGATGCAAGATGAACCCGTCGTCCCGACATTCGCCCGACGATAGCGTCGTCTTGCACGCTCACCTCGATAACGTGATCAATATCGATGTTGGCTCTCTCGAGCGCGTGTGCCTGCGCAAGCGTGCGCGGGAAACCATCGAACAAAAATCCGTTGACGCAGTCCGGTTCGGCGATTCTGTCCTTGACGAGGTCGATGACGATAGCGTCAGACACCAGCCCTCCGGAATCCATGATCTCCTGCACTTGCTTGCCGAGCGCCGCCCCTGCGCTGATCGCATTGCGCAACATGTCGCCGGTAGAGATCTGGGGGATCTGGTGCGCCTTCGCAATGAACTGAGCTTGCGTGCCCTTACCCGCACCTGGCGGGCCCAACAATATGATGCGCATTCGCGTGGACTCCCGGCGTGCGAACCCTTGATTCGACGATGATACTCGACGAGCCCGAAGAGGGTGTCTGCCTGCACTGATCGAGCGAAGTGCTCAGGACAGGCCCTTCGATGCGCTGCGCCTACTCAGGAGAGCTCAGCCCGGCTCGTCGCCGCTCTTGCGACGCTTGATGTCGGCAATGTTCGAGATCTGACCGATCCTGTCAATGGCACGATTGAGCCTCTCGAAACTTTCCGCCTCCACTCTGAGCTCGATGGTTGCGATCAAGGTGGCGTCATCGGTATTGGAGCTCGCCCAGGCCATGTTGATGTCCTCGTCTGCGAGCACCGTCGCAATGTCGCGCAGAAGTCCCGCTCGGTCGTAGGCGGTGATCTCGAGCTCGAAGATTCCAGCGTTCGGGGTTGGCGCACCCCAGCTCACTTCGAGCACACGGGCATGATATTTACGATACAACCTCAAAAATTGCGGGCAATCCTTGCGATGAACGCTGACTCCGCGTCCATGAGTGATATAGCCCCCGATTGGATCACCCGCAATCGGATTGCAGCAGCGGGCAAAGCTCACGCGAAAATTCCCGACACCCCTCACGTTCGTCGCTTCGCGACGACTATCGCGCTGGTCCAGGGTCTGGCCAAGCTGCGGGACTCTCGAGTCTGCTACCGCGCGGACGATGCGCGAGATCTCCTCCGCCCCGGAACCGATTGCGAGACACAGGTTTTCGTAGTCCGAATAGCCGAGGCGCGTGGCCAGGAGATCGTGATCTTCGATCTCCAACGCAAGCCGCCTGAATGCGCCCTCGAGAAGCTTCTCTCCCTCGGACAGATTTTGCTCGCGATCCTGCGTCCTGAACCACGTCTGAATCTTGGCAAGCGCACGTGGGCTCTTGACGTAGCCGAGATTAGGGTTCATCCAGTCGCGACTGGGTTGGCTCGTTCCAGACGTGAGAATCTCGACCATCTGCCCGCTCCTCAATGGCGTGGTCATGAGAACGACCTTGCCATCGACCTTCGCACCTCGGCAACGGTGCCCGATCTCGGTGTGCACGCGATAAGCGAAATCGACGGGGGTCGAGCCGGCAACCAGGTCCAACACGTGGCCTTCCGGTGTGAAGACATAGATACGATCTTCGGTGAAGTCCTGGGCCATGTCCTCGCCAAGGGAGTCGGGCCCCTCCAGCTCGTCATGCCACTCGAGCACGCGGCGTAACCAATTCAGCTTCGCCTCGTGACTCGACTCCAGCGCGGGCTCGCGTGCCTCCTCACCCTTGTATGCCCAGTGCGCACAGATGCCAAGTTCGGCGTCGCGATGCATGGACAATGTCCGGATCTGCACTTCCAGCACCTTCCCGTCCGGCCCGAACACCGCCGTGTGGATGGAGCGATATCCGTTCTCCTTCGGGTTGGCAACGTAGTCGTCGAACTCGTGCGGTATATGACGCCAGAGGGTGTGAACGATTCCGAGTGCCGAATAACAATCCTTGAGCTGTGTCACTAGAATGCGTACCGCTCTGACATCGTAAACCTGATCGAATCCGATGCCCTTGTTCCGCATTTTGCGGAAGATGCCGTAGATGTGTTTGGCGCGTCCGTGGACCTCGGCGTCGATGCTCGCGTCGGAAAGCTCACGCTCGATCCTCGCAATGACGCCATCGACGAACGCCTCGCGCTCGACGCGACGCTCTTCCAGCAAGCGCGCAATGTTCTTGTACGCGTACGGTTCGAGATAGCGCAACGCAAGATCCTCGAGCTCCCACTTCACTTCCCAGATGCCCAAACGATTGGCAAGGGGCGCCCACACCTCCATGGCCTCGCGCGCAAGACGTTCCTTGAGCTCGGCCTCCGCGTTCTTGGCGTCTCGCAGCGTACTCACGCGCTCGACCAGTTTGACCACCGCGACCCGCACATCGTCCACCAATGCAACCAGCATGTTGCGCACGTTGTCGAGCTGATCGCGCTGCGCGCCGAGCAGCGTCCGCGAGGGGGTGAGCTTCAAGGCGCTGGTGGCGCTGATGCGCAACACACCTTCGATCAGATTGGCGGTGGGCTCACCGAAATTGCGGCGCACCTGATCGAGTGAGTAACTCCCGTCGTCGACACACCCATACAAGATCCCCGCCACCACCGTGTCGGAGTCCATGTGGAGGTCGGCAAGCATTTCGGCCACCTGGAGTCCCTTGACGAGACGGGATTGATGCCCGGCTGGCGCGTCACCCACATCGACGTTCTGGACCACCGAGCACGCTTGACCAACGCACGTCATGTCCTCCCACGCAGTCTGCGACTGCAGCGCTTGAAGCCACTGCTCCGTGGCGGGAGCGCCATCGGATCGCATCGGTATGGGGTCTCTGACTCTAACCATCGTTCAACGCCGAAAAAGGCCCATCGACTCGATATGACCGGTGTGCGGAAACATGTCGACGAGGCCCACTGCCCCCAGCTCGAATCCGCGGTCGACGAGAGCGCGCGCATCGCGCGCGAACGTATCTCGATTGCATGAAACGTAGACGATGCGCTCCACCCGACCAAGGGCAAGCTGGCTCACCAGCTGCAACGCCCCGGAGCGCGGTGGATCGAGAAGAAGCTTGGTGCATTGGAGCTCTCCCACGACCTCGGGGAGCGGGTCCCGATAGAGATCCACTGTGGAGAACACCGCGTCTGCGATCCCATTGTATTCGCAGTTCTCACGGGCGCGTGAGACGAGTTCCGCGTTAGCTTCCATCCCGACGACCTCGGCGCCTGTCGCGGCCATCGGCAAGGAGAAATTACCAATCCCACAGAACAGATCCGCTGCCCGCTCCCCCGCTTCGAGCTCCAGCAGCGAAAGCGCCTGAGAGACCATGGCGTCGTTCACGGGTGCGTTGACCTGCACGAAATCGAGAGGATGGAAACGAAGGCGAACACCGTGGGCCGTGAGTCGATACTCGAGCCGATCCAGCCCATCGTCGGGGGCAAGTTTCACGACGGATTGGGGACCGCCGGATTGGAGATAGACGTGGATTTCGGTCTCCTCGGAAAAGGCGCGAAGTTGAGCCAGATCGCTGTCCAGCATCGGCTCCAGATGGCGTATGGTCACCGAGGCTGCATCATCCCCCACCGCCACTTCGATCTGCGGAATTCTGGCGGGCGCGGATAGCCGCGAGACGAGCTCGCGCAATCTGCCGATTCGCTCGCCCACTGCAGGGGCGAGCACCGGACAGAACTCGGTCTCTGTGACGAGGCTCGAGCCGCTCTCGCGGAACCCAACCAGCACGCCCCCCTTCTTGGGCACGAATCGCACGCCGAGGCGTGCCTTGCGACGATACCCACGAGTGGGACCCGTCACCGGTGCGAGGGTGCGGGCCGCACTCACCCCCACGCGCTCCAGAGCATCCGATAGGCGGCGCGACTTGTAGAGGAGCTGCGCGTCGTAATCGAGGTGTTGCAGCGTGCAGCCTCCGCAGTTGAGCGCCTGCGGACAGAAGGGTTCAACGCGCTCCGGGACCCCCTCCTCGATCCTCTCCGACATGCATTGCACATAGCCCTTTCGACGTCGACGGGCCGATACCCGTACGACTTCTCCCGGCAGCGCCCCGGCAATGCGAATCTCGCGCTCGCCACAATGCGCAACCCCATCGCCGTTGTCGGCGAGGCGCTCCACACGCAGTGGATCTGGAAACTCCGGAAGGCGGCGTCTTCTGCTGCGGGGCATTCGAATTCCGGGCAATTAAACCGGCGACTGATCTATGCTGGTGCTCCCTTCAAGGCTTGCACGATGATGAGCGCACTGGCGAAAGAGAGCGCATTTTACGCGACCGACGCCGGGCTGGGGAGCTTCATTGCACTGATCGGCATCGCAATCGTGGTGGTGGCAGGGGTCACTATCGTCGTCCTACGCCGCGCCAGGCGACGCGACGCGAATGGAGCGCGGCCCCTGGTGCCGACGGATCTCGTGAGCATGCTCGCGCACGACATGCGAACCCCGCTGAAGGGCGTGCTCGGCTATATCGACTTGTTACGCAACACCCGCCCAATCGAGCGAGCCGATCTGGATGCTCTCGAACAATGTGCTCGGGAACTGGACATGATGTTGGACGCGGTACTCGACTACGCACGTTCCGATGTGAAAGCGCTTCCAGCTCGCGAGGTGCCATTTCTGCTGGAAGATGTCATCGACGATGCGCTGGTGGGGCTGCGTCCCGCCCTTCGGCGCACGGGCCTGGATCTGACGGTCGGCCTGGATCCTTCCCTGCCGCCGGTGCTCCTCGGCGATGCGCGCCGCTGTCAGCAGCTGCTCGCCAATCTTCTGAGCAACGCCATCAAATAC
>JAPULC010000437.1 GCA_027295305.1 Gammaproteobacteria bacterium | reverse complement strand
AGACGTCCATCACCCCTCGGCGCCGCTGAAAGAGATTTTGCCGTAATGACACCGCTTGAATGCAAGGGACCGCGACGATCCAGCGACGCGGACTCACGGCACCACTTCGCACATGCACATAACCATCGCTCATCGCAAAGCCCGTGCGCGCAAAGCTCATCGCCGACGTCTGCCAAATCAGCCACGCGCCGGCCACTGTCAGGAGTGTGACGGCGCCAATTGTCATCGCACTCAACGAGAACAGCGTGAGCATGGCGACGATGGAAACGAGCAGCAGGAGCGCACCGCGGGTGATTTGTTGGCGTCGGTAGTACGGGTGAACCGCCTGCCACTCGACGTCTTCCGGTATCGCGGGCCATAGAGCGCTGAGATAGTCACTGGCGCGATCGAATGACGCGATGGGGACGAAGATGCGTGAGCGAGCGCGTCCCGAGCGTGCAGATCCCGCAACCACGATCGCGATCTGTGCCAGCTCGAGAACATTGCGTGCGAGGTTGCTCCTGATTTCCACGGCCTGGGTGCGCTCGCGCGCGATGACCGTGTGGCTGCGTGACAGAATCCCGCTCTGCATCTGAAGCTCACCTCCGCGCTCGGTGATTCGAAAACCGCGCCAGCGCAGAACAGCCACGACGATGCCCAGTCCCCAGATCGCGAGCAGCGCAACGGTGACGGTCAACACAAGCAACGTCGGCGACGCGGATATCGAGCCGAGAAACTCATTGGCGAACGTTGCCGCATCGGTGAAGAACGCCGGAGGGCCTTCGACCTCGGAATCTTCGCCTCTGCTCAGTCGACGACCATAGCGCCAGATGACCAGGGCCCCCACGAAGATGCCGCCCAGCTGGAAGGTGGTTGCACCCGCGAGCACACGATCGCGCAGGGACGCCTCGTAGATGACCTGCTCGCTCTCTCGAGTTCTCTCGAGCTGTCCGATGTGCTGACGGATTTGCTCTGCTGCGGAAAGCGACAGTGCCGCGAACGAAGCTTCCGGCGCACCGCCCCCTTCCGTCTCGATGTCGAGTCGCACGACACCCATGAAGCGCGCGAGTGCATTCTGGTGGGTGTTGATGTGGCTGATGCGTGCAAGGGCGATATTGCGTTGGCGTCGTGTGAAGATCCCCTCGCGTAGCTCGATGCCTTCCGCGGTCAGGCGATAGCGAAAGCTCAGGTAGCGCGAGATGAAGCCGAGGACGGAGATGACGCCGGACACGATGATGAACGCGAAAAAACCGCCCTCACGGCGCGACACCGCGACGCCGCCGACGATCAATGGCAGAAGCAGGCGCCGCAATATTCGTCCCGCCTCGAACCAGAGCATGGCCGGGTGAAGGTGGTGCCAGCCTGCCTCGGGGACAGCTTGCGAGTCACTCGGCGAGCTCATGACCTTTCCGGCTCAGCTCGTCTCGCAGCAACTCGGCGTGTTCGCTCGTCAATCCTGGAATCTGCGTGCGAGCCGCACGCGTGCCGGCGGTGTGCACCACCAGTGTGGTCAGACCCAGAACTCGCTCGAGGGGTCCGCGCGACGCGTCTACCTGCTGCACGCGCGCCAGCGGAACGGCAACGTATTCACGGGTGACGACGCCGTGGCGCACGAGCAGATCGTGCTCTCGACGCCGATATCCCCAGCCTCTGTACGAGAGCAGTGGAACTGCGATGTGCAAAGGCGGTATCAACCAGGCAGCCGACGGGCTGAAAACCCAGGTCTCCCACCACTCGCCGTCGAGATAGCCCAACGCACGGGCAATTGCGAGTGCAACGATGGCAACTGTCCACAGAGCAATGCGATTCGTGAGCCAGACCACACAGACGAGGGGGCTGAGACGCAGGAAGGATGCGTTCGACAGCTCCGCTGTTACCGTAGCCTCGGGTTCGGACACTGCAGGGTCAGTGCTCACGAAGGTTTCTGCTGATGTGCGACGTCGGCGTCATTCTGGTTTCGGCCATCAACATCGCCCAGGGACCTCATCGCAGAATCCACGCCCGGACTCTCAACACCCAGATGATCGCCGGAAGCATCTTTGCCATGCGCATGATCTGGTGATCCTTCGCGACCTGGTTCGTTCTTCTGATGAGGGTCTTCACCAGCTCATCACCGCCGGGCACGTTGAAGTCGATGGCCTCGAGCAGGATGAAGTATCTGATCGTCGTGAGCAACATGGCGCGACGATAGTCCGCGAGCAAACGCCGAAGCCCATAGCCCCTCACCCCTTCCTTGATCAGCGCCTGGTGATAGCCCTCGAGGAGGGAGCGTTCGTTTGCGAGCAGTGTGTCGGGCTCGAGCCCGGACATCATCATGTTCACCACGTCCATGACCGGCGAGCCACGCTCGACGATCTGCCAGTCGAAGAGCATCATTGCGCCGTTTATGAAGGTCATGTTGTTGCGATGAAAATCCCCGTGGATGAGCGTGACGGGATTTTCTTTCGGCAGCTCGTCAGGCAGCTTCGGCATATGTCGCCGGATGATTTTCATGCAATCGACAAGGTAGGCGCATTCAACGCCGATCCGAGGTGCGGTGGCGAGGGCCTCATCCAATAACGCTGCGTCCTGCTCTCGGCCGCCTCGATTGGTGAAGGGTGTCAGCCAGTCCGATTCGACTTCCGGATGGTTCCACCATTGGGCGTGCAGCCGCGCGATGGTCTCGATGGCCGCGCGACACTCATCGAGGGGCACCTCCACGTGATCATCCGGCAACTGGAGATCACCCAAGTCCTCGAGGATGATCGTCACCTCACCAGCCGCCTCGTCGTAGGCGACATAGTATGCCTTCGGCACGCCGATCTTTGTTGCGGCCGCCAGCTCCTGGTAGAAACGTGCTTCTTTGAAGAGCATTCCGCGCGCGGCCAACAGAGCCTTCAGCTTCTCGTCACGCGTCGCGAGCTTGACGATGATCGAATCCGGCGCATCCGTCGCCGTGTCGTATCGCAGCTTCAATCGATATACGCGACCGGCGAATCCAATCCCTTCACCGATGTTCACCGCTTCGTGGGTCACCACCGATATCGATGCATCCAGCAGCGATCCGCGCAGCACCGTTGTCAGCCACTCGGGGTCGATCTCCGAGACCTCTGCGAAGACTGCTTTGTCCATGAGCGTGGTGAGGTCTGCCATTTTTAGATTCTTCACAGCGGTGGTCGTTGCAGATACTAGAGCAAAAGCAGTACCCGATGGGAACACGGGTGCGCGCAGAAGCGGTGTGATGCGCCGCGGTCGCGACACGGGACCGGCGAGCGCGAGAGAGCCTCGGCTCTGGGCTGGCGGGTATGGGCGAATTGAGGTATAGGTCGGTGGAGGCTAGCCTTGCGGCTGACGAAACCCGGGGCCTGTGAGAGGACGAAGCTGTGGCCGATAGCATCGATGCAATCACGAATCACGAACGAGAGACATGGGATCGCTGTGCCGAGATCTTCGAGGACAATCTCGCACCGCTGACCCGCCAGGGATATCAACTCATCCTGGATACGGGCCGCATCGCGTCCGGCATGCGAGTGCTCGACATTGGTTGTGGCCCGGGCAACTTCACGGCTGCGTATGCCGGACTCGGTGCCGATGCCGTCGGCATCGATCTCGCTCCGCAGATGGTGAGAGTTGCTACGGAGCATTATCCAGACATCGAGTTTCGAGCGGCCAAAGCCGAGGAGCTTCCCTTCGATGACGAGAGCTTCGATGTCGTGGTCGCAGGCTATGTCGTCCATCATCTGGCGAGCCCCGAGGACGCCTTTGGGGAAGTCAGGCGTGTGTTGAAGCCAGGCGGTCGATTCATCTTCGTCATTCCAGTCCAGGAATCTCAAAGCAGCTTCGGCGCGTTCATTTCAGCGCTTACGGAGCATCACACGCGAGAAGTTCCCGGCGGACCGCTACTTCTCGAGACCGACTCCAGCGTGCACGAGCGGATGCTGGCGGAGAGTGGCTTCAGCGAGTGCCAGGTGGAGCAGCGTGAAGTGACCTGTCATCTGCAGTCGCTCGATCTGCTCATTAAAGGCTGTTGGGAGATAGCGAAATTGAGCGATCTACCGCGCGAGATCCAGGCCAAGATCGAGGCGAGCACGCGGCAAAATGCGGAGCCTTATCGCAACGATGACGGAACCTATACGTTTCCAGACGGCGTGTTGCTTGGGATGGCGGTGAAATAGCGCGGGTGCTCCCCTGCAACTGCCCTGCTCG
>JAPULC010000436.1 GCA_027295305.1 Gammaproteobacteria bacterium | reverse complement strand
GCCGCCATGCCCTTGATGTCACCGCCGGCACAAAACGCGCCCCCCGCTCCCGTGAGCACCACCGCACGCACCTCCGGGCTCGTCTCCGCGTGTTCGAGCGCGATCTGCATCCCTTCGACCATTTCTTCCGAGAGTGCGTTGCGCGCCTTCGGGCGATTCATGGTGATCACAGCCACGTTGTCCTCGACGGTCGCCAGCAGATCCTCGGTGCCAGTATCGATTTCGCTCATATTGCTACTCCTTCCCCTTGCGATGTCTGTAACCACCTTACCCGAATGAGTTGTAATAGTTGAAAACGCTCACCGAACGCTGCGCGCTCTGTCCTACGAAGGTAGTAACTGGCTATGGCGGCGTCGCGGTCTGCGACTGTAGGAGTGGCTTTAGCCGCGATACGAAAACGCCGGGCTCAATGCCCGGCGTTTTCGTCCAGCTGGAGAGCGGGCGCTTCGCGCCCGATCGCGGCTATAAAGCCGCTCCTACGAACTTATCCCTCGCGCCTGGAAGGGAGTTACTTGGGAAGTTGCAGGCCGGCTGCGTGTTCAACCTGGCAATCGAACCTTCGCAACCGGCACCGCCACACCCGCGACGTCGACGCGGATGCGATACACCGCCCCCGCGTTTTCGCCTCTACTGCCTTGGGAGCCGGATACGATGTAGAGCTCCTCGAGGTCATCGCCGCCGAAGCAGACGCTCGTGCACATGGGTTGAGGTATTTCCACCAGCTCGCGTTGGCTACCATCCGCTTCGAACACGGCCACACCGTGCCCGCCTGCGAGCGCGACCCACACACTGCCATCTTGCGCCACACAGAGTCCGTCGGGCGAACCGCTTTCGGTCTTCACGAACGCGCGCTTCGGCGACAGCCCGCCGTCGTCGGCGACTTCGTAGCACCACACGGTCTGCACGCGTGAGTCCGAGTGGTACAGTGTCTTGCCGTCCGGTGAAAACCCCAATCCGTTCGTGAGTCCGATGCCCTCGGCAACTTCGCGACTCGACCCATCCACGTCGATGAGATAGAGCGCTCCGTCCGTCGGTTCGCGGCCATCTTCGAACACCGGGCTGCTGCCGAGAGAGCCTGCGTAGACACGGCCCGCCGCATCGGCGGTGATGTCGTTGTAACCGACGTTGTCATTGTCCGGATCGCGGTCCAGGAGCATCAGCGTGTCGCCGCCGTCGAACGGCTTGAAGCTGACGTTGCGTCCGCTCACGACGAGACCGCCGGCTTCATGCAGAACGATGCCGCCGATGCCGCGGCGATGCTCGAACACGGTAGACACGGTGCCGTCGCGACTGAGCGCAAAGACACCACCGCCAAGAACGTCGCTGAAGATGAGGCCCCGTTCGTCGTCCCACACGGGTCCTTCGACGAGACCGTAACCTTGGGCCAACCTCTCCATTACCTCTTCCCTTCAAGTTCCATAGTCGATGAATATCGGACTCGACCAAGCGCGTTCTTCGGTCTCTGCAAGACAATCGTCATCGTCGGGGCGTGATGCGCAATGCGATACCACCCGAGCGCAACGTCCCACAGCATCGCGCTCGCAGACGAGGGGCCGTGCACCCACTGCCATGCTCGGCACCTCGACCGCGCGCACATAGTAAACCGCGTCGCGGCGAGATCTTGGAAATTCATCGTCGCGAAACGTCACGCTGCAGCCTTCCGGATTCGGCGGGCAAGGCAGCACCTTCCAGGGATCTTCGATCAGCACGTCCACCACTTCATCCGCAGATACGCGTGGGCGAATTCGCACCACCTCGATGCGACTGATGAGTCGCCGCAACCCGGACGGTTGATAACACTCGCCGCCACAGAGTTCGCGCACACGTTCATCGCCCAGAACTTCGGCGACAGCAGCCGGACAGCCCGGGGCTTGCTCGAAGGAGCCCGCGGCCCTGACCCGAAATTCGGGTGACTCGATCATGGATACGTCGCTGCCCATCGGCATCTCCAGTGACCCGCTCACGAGATCGAACCACAGAAGAATGCGCGGTCCACTCGTGGCATAGACCTCTTTACGCACGAGGGCCTCCCAGATCCCGCTGCGCGACTTCTCCCTGGCATGCACTGCCACGAGACCGCCATTCAGCATAAACGATGCACCGCGTTCGAACTGCCACAGGCGAAATGGCGCCAACCCCGACACGGACCCTGACAACGGCTGCGAACGTGGTGTGGGGGTCACATCGTCCGGAAACAAACGCGTTCGAATGTTCGCAAAGCGCGCCTCGGTGTTCGTGGTGCGACCGAACTCTTTGTATCCGGTGCCCGGGCGTGACGAGTGATTGTCGCTGGATGCGATGAAGCCGAAACGGAAACGTTGAAACCCCGGGGCGGCTTCACGATTGGCGAGCGAGAGCATGTACTGCACCGAGCTCTTCGGGCGGAAACTGAACGACGGCTGGAAGCAGTCCGTGCACTGGCCTGCGTCGAGCCACTCTTCCACTTTTGCGCCAGGGACAGTGAGCCGATGTCCCGCATTGTCTGCGTCCACCCAATGCTGCCTTGCGCTCACGCCGCGCGACTCGCATTCGGCGTCGCTCTCCCCGACGCTCAGGCAACGATCGCGGATGATCTCCCCCGCCTGCCAGCAACTTGGTAGATAGTCGGATGTCGGCTCGGGGCAACTGCGCGTCCCGTCTTCGTGCAACACCACTTCCGCCCACGCGCGGTACTCCTCGGAGTTACCGTGGCCGGAGAACATCTCCACGAGAAATTGCCTGCGCGGATCGTGCACGCCCGCTTCGAGCTGCTTATCCCAGCTCGATCCCGGGGGCGTGTACATGCCCCATGTGGTGCCATGGGGAATGACCATGGAATCGACACCCCAATCATCGAGCTTTGCAAAGAGTTCGCCGGGTGTCGCGGCAAACTCACGGCAATCGGTGGAAAGCTCCCTGACCGGAACGCCGGAGGGACAGGCGGGTGTCGCAGTGTCCTGCAAGAACCGCATCAGGTCTCCCCCGCCCTGCCCGACGCGCGGCAACGCCTGCCAACCGAGCACCACGCGCGCCAGGAAACTGCCAGGGTTCGCACCTGCGCCACCGGCACCTGCGGCGATGGGCCGCGCGGGTATTCGCGCCTCGTCGAGATGCTTGAGAATCACGTTCTTGTGACCGTAATGATTCGGCGCATTGGCCCCCACCTGTGTCCATTCCCACCCCAGAAACGGAATCGTGTCGGGTTCGCCGGTCGCCGTTGCCACCGCATCGCATTGGCGCACCTGCGCAATGGTCTCGCGCCAACGAGCAGGGGTGACGGAAATCGCATGATCGTTGATGGACCAGAAGTCCAGCGCCGAGCAGAAGCGTGCAAAGTCGCAGGCATCGCTCACGGGGTGCGCGCCGTTGCCGCCTGCCAGCGGCATCGCCATGAAGAACGCGTCCACCGAATAGGTGGTGTGAACGTGCAGGTCGCCGAACAGAATGCGCTTGGCATTGCTCACCTGCATCGCGTCGAAAGCCCGGGACTGTCGCTCACGACCCTCTGCGTCCTGTAGGAGCGGACGCCGCACATTGGTCGGTTCACCTGCGCCCCAGGGCTCACCGAGCCAGCCCGACCCAACGACATAGAGAAGCGCGACGAATGCCACAGCGAGGGCAGCGATCCCTGCGACGATTCTCATAGTTGACTCCGCACCCTCATCCGACGATCACACCACCAATGCCCTCGATGGAAAATGCGGTCCGACCAAGAAAATTGTGCCAGGCACAATTTTCATGGAGGGTGACACCTCTATTCGAGGATGGCGAGGATCTATCCGTAGTCGGCCATGCGCAGCGGGATGCGTCGCGCGCCGAAGTGGCCAGGTTCAGACGCGAAGACACCCGCGACGGCGGTGCCGCACTGGCTGCAGCAGCCCGTGGCGTCTAGAGACCAACGCCCGAGCACATACCAGTCGCGTTCGATCAAAAGCTCTCCGCAGCCATGGCAGTAGGTACTGCCGCCACGGCTGTCGTGAACGTTACCGGTGTAGGCGTATCGCACTCCATTTCTCATCGCAATCGCGCGCGCGTGAGTGAGAGTCGTGGGGGGTGTTCGCGGATGATCCATCATCTTCCAATCGGGATGAAACGCGGTGAAATGCATGGGCACATCGCGTCCGAGATTCTCCACCACCCATTGAGTCATCTCCTCAATCTCCCTCGCGGAATCGTTCTCTCCCGGGATGAGTAGCGTGGTGAGCTCGAACCACACATCGGTTTCGTTCTTCAGATAGACGAGGGTTTCCAACACGTTGTCGAGATGGCCGCCGCAGATTTTCCAGTAGAAATCTTGAGTGAACCCCTTCAGATCGACATTGGCGGCATCGATGTGCTTGAAGAACGCTTCCCTCGGGGCCTCGCAGATGTACCCTGCAGTCACGGCCACCGTCTTGACGCCCACTTCACGGCAGGCATCGGCTGTATCCATCGCGTACTCGAGAAAGATGACGGGGTCGTTGTAGGTAAACGCGATGCTCGCGCAGCCGTGCGCTTGCGCGGCTTTTGCTAACGTTTCCGGCATGGCGCGATCGGCGAGGGTATCCATTTCCCGCGACTTGCTCATGTCCCAGTTCTGACAGAACTTGCACGCAAGATTGCAGCCCGCCGTGCCGAAGGAAAGCACCGAGCTTCCGGGGAGAAAGTGATTCAGCGGTTTTTTCTCGATGGGATCGATGCAAAATCCGCTCGAGCGCCCATAGCTGTACAGCTTGATCTCGTCGTCTTCGCGGCCACGAACGTAGCAAAGCCCGCGCTGTCCTTCGCGCAACTTGCAAAGCCGCGGGCAGACATCACATTGAATACGACCGTCGTCGAGCTGGTGCCAGTACTGGGTGGAAATGACCGTTTCGTCGGACATGAGGAGCCTCTAGCGAGATCGGCCGGGAAAGGACTTGTCAGGTTCCGATTCTCGGCATAGGTTGAGTGAAGTCAAACCGTCGCGGCCGCGCAACCGCAGCGTTTTCTTGCCAATATGAAGGTGAACCGACCTGTGCCGCCAAGTCAGGGTTGCGCGGCGGACCGGTTACACATCGGGGCCAACGCAGGAATCACAACATGAATGTCAGACCTCCCGCGGTAAGCGGGACGTTCTACCCGGAACAACCCGCGGCCCTCAGATCGCAGGTCGAGGAGTTGCTCCAGTCGAACTCGGTGGATGCACCGCCACCGAAGGTTCTGATCGTGCCCCATGCCGGCTATGTGTATTCCGGCCCGCTGGCGGCCACGGCGTACAACCTGCTTCGGGCGGTGGCAGCGGACATTCGACGTGTGGTGCTTCTCGGGCCTGCGCACCGCGTCCACGTAGACGGTCTTGCATTGCCGTCCGTCGAGGCGTTCGAGACGCCGCTGGGCAGCATTGCGCTCGATGAAGACGCCATGGCGCGGGTACGCAGCCTGCCCCAGGTGCTCATCTCCGATGAAGCCCACCGACAGGAGCACAGCCTGGAGGTCCATCTGCCGTTTCTACAGCTGACACTCGACGACTTCACCCTCGTGCCCTTCGTCGTTGGACGCGCTACGCCGCAAGACGTCTGCGAGGTGCTGGAACGTCTTTGGGGCGGCCCTGAGACACTGGTAATCGTGAGCTCCGACATGAGCCACCACCACCGATACGAGTCCGCGAAGGAGATCGACGCACAGACCAACGAGCTCATCCTGGCGCGCAATACGACCATTACGGGTGAGCAAGCCTGCGGCGCCCACGCCATCAACGGACTCATGCTCTACGCGACGCATCACGCGCTCGGCGTTCGCGAGCTCGACCGTCGCAACTCCGGCGACACGGCGGGCGGGCGCGACCAGGTGGTGGGATACGCGAGTTATGCCCTCTATGAGTCTTGAACCGAGCCTTGAGCCCCATGCGTTCGAGCTCCTCGACGTCGCCCGCTCGTCGGTGGAGCACGGCCTCGAGCACGGCAAACAATTGAGGGTGGAGCCACGCGACTATCCCGCCCCGCTGCGCGAAGAGCGCGCTTGCTTCGTCACACTCAATCGCCTGGGAAGGCTCAGAGGTTGCATCGGCACACTGGAGGCCAGGCGGCCGCTGATCGAAGACCTTGCCGCCAATGCCTACAAGTCCGCCTTCGAAGATCCGCGCTTCGCTCCGCTCGTGCGCAATGAGCTCGACGGTCTGGATATCGAGGTTTCCGTGCTGTCCACGCCCGAGCCAATGAACGTGCAATCGGAAGCCGAGCTCATTGCGGGCCTCGAGCCGGGGGTGGACGGTCTGGTGATCGACGATGGCCGCCACCGAGCCACTTTTCTTCCGAAGGTGTGGAAGGACCTCCAACGACCCGAGGAGTTTCTCGAGCATTTGTGGGCGAAGGCCGGACTCGACGCTCATCAATGGTCTCCCAACCTTCGCTGCTACCGATATCGAGCCGAGAATTTCTCGAACCCCCATCATTTGGGTTGACAGCTCTCATCGCGACCCTGATTCTCTGCGGCGGAGCGAGAGAGAGAGCTAAATTCCAAGTGGTCGAGAACCTAGAGGCCGGGTTCACGCTGGTCCAATGGACCGTGATCCCGCGGCAGGGTGTGCTGCGCGACGACGCCGGAGAACGGCGCATCGAACCCAAGCAGATGGAGGTGCTCGTCTATCTGGCCGAGCACGCCGGCGACGTGGTGACCCGCGACGAGCTACTCGAGAACGTCTGGACCGGAATGGTCGTGGGCGACGAGGCGTTGTCGCGCGTGGTTTCTCTGCTGCGAAATCATCTGGACGACGATACTCGCCAACCGATCTTCATCCAGACGATTCCGCGCCGGGGTTATCGGCTGATACCGACGCCTCAGCAAATGGCTTCGATCACTGCTGAAACGCCAAGTGAGACGTTGATTCAAGAGCCGGCGCGCCAGTCGAACTGGTGGCGATATCTTGCCGGCGCCGCGGTGATGCTGGTCCTCGGGATCGTAATATGGCGAGCAACCGCATCCTTCGACACCGATCCGTGGCTCGAAGCGGCGCGCACCGGACGTCCCATCAATATCGCGGTGTTTCCTTTATCCAAGCAAGGCAAGATTCCCGAAGAACGGGCGTTCGTCGCAGAGAGCCTCGCCGACGAGATCATCGTGGCGTTGTCGCACATCGAAGACGTGAGGGTTGCGCGAAGCTCATCGCGCAGCGTCGAGGAAATGGCCGACAGTCTCGACCTCGACGCTATCATCGAGGGCAGCGTGAGCTGGCAACTCGACCGCGCCCTCATCACGCTGCACCTGACCAGTGCCCGTGATGGCTATCAGATATGGTCCCAGAGCTTCGAGTCGGATCTGGCAGATGTTTTCTACGTCCAGGACGCCATCAGTTCTGCGGTGGTGGCGGAGCTCGAGCGAAGTCTCGGTCGTAAGCTCCGCCAACGTGGTCCGATTCGGTCGA
>JAPULC010000435.1 GCA_027295305.1 Gammaproteobacteria bacterium | reverse complement strand
GCGGGAAACCCTTCGCGAGGACGGCACTATCCAAGCCCAGCTGCTCGGCCAACCCAGGTCGGAAATTCATCAGCACCACGTCGGCCCATTCGAGCAATGCATCGATCACCGGCTTCGCCGGGGCTTCGCGCAGATTCAGAGGTAACGAATGCTTGCCACGATTGCGCGACAGGAAAGTACGCGTCTCGCCAGGCGCCAAGGGCCTGAGCAGGCGCGTCGGATCGCCTTCGAGCGCTTCGATCTTGATCACGTTGGCGCCGCCCTCAGCCAGGAGTTGGGCCGCGAACGGCACCGCGACGAACTGGCCGAACTCCACGACTCGCACCCCCGTGAACGGCGCCGACGTCGATCTCACATCATCGAACATGCTGGTTCATCCTCCCCGCGTTCGCGAAAACATATCGACCGTATGCCCCAAGCGCAATGATGCAGGAAGACCCCGATTGGTTTGCAGGCCAAACGTCGACACACATTGCGGGCCGCCTGTGGATACGAGAAGATCGTGGTTCCTGCGGCGGCTGGACGGGTTCATGAAAGCGTCGGATCTCTTGGTCAAGTGTTTGGAGGAGGAGGGGATCGAGTACATCTTCGGCGTTCCGGGTGAAGAGAATGCCGATTTCATGATGTCCCTCGAGGGTTCGAAGAAGATCCGGTTCGTTCTGACGCGTCACGAGCAGGGCGCGGCGTTCATGGCCGAAATCTATGGGCGCTTGACCGGCAATCCCGCGGGGTGCCTTGGGACCCTCGGCCCCGGGGCGACCAATCTCATCACGGGGGTCGCGGACTCCAACATGGATCGCTCACCGATGTTGGTGCTCACCGGGCAGGCCTCGACGCAGCGCCTGCACAAGGAGTCCCATCAGGTGATGGATGTGGTGGCGCTGTTCGAGCCCGTCACCAAATGGTCCACCACCATTCGTCATCCGGACACCATTGCAGAGATCGTGCGCAAGGCCGTGCGACTCGCCCGCACGGAAAAGCCCGGGGCAGTGCACATCGAGTTGCCCGAGGACGTGGCGAAGCTCGACACGGACGTTGAGCCCATCGAGCCGCGACGGTTCCGCCGCTCGGTGGCCGACGACAAGATCGTGGATCGCGCCTTCGAGCAACTGGCGTGGGCCAAGCGGCCGGTCATTCTCGCGGGCAACGGCTGCATTCGACGGCGCGCGAGCAAGCAGCTCAGGCGCTTCTGTGAGAAGACGGGAATCGGTGTCATCAGCACCTTCATGGCGAAAGGCTGCGTCGACATGGACGCGGACTACTGTCTCTACACCATAGGACTCGGGAGCAAAGATCTCGTCACGCTTGCCATTGACGATGCAGATCTCGTGATCACTCTGGGCTTCGACATGGTGGAGTATCGCCCGCGGCTCTGGAATCCGAAGGGCGACAGGTGCATCGTGCACGCCGACTTTCTGCCGGCCGAGATCGACGCCCACTATCACCCCGAGGTGGAGCTGGTGGGGGATCTTGCGCACACCCTCTGGATGCTGAATGAGCGCGTGGATGCGCAAGGCGAAAGATTGTCGTTCGACTTCGCGCGACAGCGCGAGCTACGCGAGCGCATGTGGGAGGACATCGCGGAATACGCGGAGGACGACACGCAGGGCACGATCAGGCCACAGAAAGCCGTGTGGGATGCACGCGCCGTGCTCGGCCCGCAAGACATCCTTCTGTCCGACGTTGGTGCGCACAAGATGTGGATTGCACGCCACTACCACTGCCACGAGCCCAACACCTGCCTGATACCGAATGGCTTTTGCTCCATGGGATTCGCCTTGCCGGGAGCCATCGCCGCGAACATGGTATTTCCCGATCGAAGGGTGCTCGCCATCTGCGGCGATGGCGGCTTCATGATGAACGTGCAGGAGTTGGAAACCGCGCGACGGCTGGACAGCAATATCGTGGTGATGGTCTGGGAAGACGGAGCTTATGGCCTGATCGCGTGGAAGCAGGAAAATGAATTCAATCACCACACCGACCTTGCTTTCGGTAATCCCGATTGGTTGGAGCTTGCCCATGCCTTTGGCTGGAACGGTCACCGCTGCGAGGGATCGAGCGAACTGAAGAACACGCTGGAGAGTGCGTTCGAAGAATCCGGCCCCAGCCTCGTCGTCATCCCCATCGATTACAGGGAAAATCAGCTTCTGACGAAGAAGCTCGGCGAGATCACCTGCGACATTTAGTTAGTTCCTGTCCCGAAAGGGACAGGAACTAGCGTCCGGGACAGGGATGTCGCGCCAGCCTTGCGGCTGGCGTAAGCAGGACCGCTTTTTGCGGAGCCTTTTACGGAAGAGCGCGCAGCAAAAACAAGGGCCTGGGAGCGCGGTGGGAGACCACCAAGATGAAGGCGAACTTGCTTCGCCGCAGCGTTGGAGGAAATTCGCCCGGATGGCGAATTTCGGGACAAGAACTAGTCAGTTCTCGTCCAGAAATTCGCTGCGTGAGCTAACCCGGATTGACCTCCACGGACTGCCCATCCCTCAGACTCTCACCGCCGCGCACGACCACTTGGTCTCCGACATCCACATCACCCGTGATCTCGATCAGCTCGCCAACCCCGATGCCGATTTGCACCACGATTCGCTCGGCCTTGCCTTCGCCGTTCACGCGGAACACATAAGTCGCGCGCTCGCGCAATATAAGCGCATCGCGGGGTACGGCTGCGACCGTTCGGCGCCGCTCTGTGGGCAAGCTCACGCGCACGGGACTGCCGATGACCCAGAGGTCGGGAGGGACGGTGAGACGAATTTCGAACGAACGTGAGTTGGTATCGCCTACCGGAATGATCGTGGTGATCGGTTGCACGAGGCTGCGCACGTCATCCTTCACGGTCACGAACATGCCCTTCTCGAGGAACTGCGCAACGCGTATTGGCGCCTGGGCGCGTATTTCCAGAGCACGTAGATTCACGAGTCGCGCGAGGGGCCGTCCCACCGAGGTGAACTCTCCAGGCTCCAGCAGACGTTCGACCAGCTGTCCGGCGAACGGCGTGCTCACGTCCGTGCGCTCGAGGGAATAGAGCACGCGGTTTCGCGAGATCTTCGCCTTCGCGAGATCCTGTGCCGCCATCTCCTGCTCGGAGACCCGTTCATCGAACTCCGTGCGCGCGGCGCTGTTCATCCGTGTTAGCTGCCGCAGCCTTCCCACGTCGGCACGCAGGAACTTCACGCGCGCCGCGAGTCGGAGAATGTTCGCCTCGTTGTCCTGAAGGTCGAGTTGCAGCTCGCGGTCGTCGATGCGTGCGAACGCCTCGCCCTCGGAGAATTCATCGCCGGGCTCCGCCACCCAGACCAGCCGACCCGCGATCTCGGCGGCAATCTTCGCGTCCTGACGGCTCAACACGGTCCCGGGAATCCACATCTCCGGCGACATATCCACCCGGATCACCTCTCCGAGCGTGACGTAAGCCGGCGGCATGCGGAATTCCCCGGCGCACACAAGTGTCGCGCTGAGAACGACTACGGAAGCCATCGCCAGGCGAAGAGTCCGCATCAATGATCCTATTTCGCAGCCTGCACGGGATGTTCAGTCGCGTCTGCTTGCGCGGCGGTTTCCCCGAGCCTCAGCAGGCAGGGTAACAGCACCATCGTGAATAGGGTGCTCACACTCATGCCGCCAACGATGGCCGCCGCCAGTCCGCGATAGATCACACTGCCTTCGCCGGGCATCAGAAGCAGCGGAAGCATGCCGAAGATACTCGTGAGGGTGCTCATGAGAATCGGGCGGGTGCGAATTCGCAGCGCCTGGTGCACGGCGCTGCGCCGGTCGAGTCCCTGGCGTTCGCTGGCGCGGGTCTGATGCACGAGAAGAATGGCGTTGTTGACGACCAAGCCCATGAGGATGATGAATCCGATCATCGTCAGAAGATCCAGCGGCTGAAACGTGATGAGATTGAGCGCCTGGATCAGGATCACACTGCCTACACATGCCAATGGAATGCACAACATCACGAGCAAGCTGTCGCGCATCGACCTGAAGAGTGCCGCCATGAGCAGGAATAGTAAGAGCAGCGCCATCAGGAAGTTGGTGCCCATGGTGGTAATGGCATCGGCGAGGTCCTGTGCGCTGCCGCCGTATTGAATGGACCCGTCGGAGGGCATGAGCGCGAGAAGCCCGGGTTCGATTTCCTCCTTGATGTACCGAATCGTATCTTCGAGAGAGACGTCTTCGGGTACCACGACGATGAGACTGATCGTTCGACGACCGTCAAGTCGCGAGATCTGACTCGGTCCCACCGTTCGCTGCACGTCCACGAGCTGGCCAACCTGCATGATCTGGCCCGAGGGTGTGGCAAGTGGGATCGTGGCGAACTCTTCCGGTGTGTGCCAATCCGTGCCACGCAGGATGATGTCCATGCGTTCGTCGCCGTCGAAGTACTCACCGATATAGAGCCCGTCTACCAGGGAACGCATCACCGGACCGAACGTCATCCGCGACCAGCCGGCCTCGATCAGCTCCCGGTCGCGGGGAACGAGGCGAAGCTCCGGTTGCGCAAGCTCGAGGGTTGGTTGCGGGCGCACCTGGGCACGGGGAAATGCTGCCTGCACGCGCGGCAGCGCCTGACGCGCAGCCTCCAGAAGCGCTTCCTGATCGCGTGCCTGCAGGTGGATGGCGATGCCGCGCCCGCCATCGAAGTTGCCGAACAGATTGGATTGCTGAATGAAGACCATCATGTCCGGGAAACCCGTGACGATTTCCTCGCGCATGATGCGTTCCAATTCCCCGACCTGGGATTGATCCCTCGCCCTGACCCCGAGCCGTCCGCCAAAGGTACCGAACAGCAAGATGAAATAGTTTTTGACCGCGGGCTCTCGTTCGCCATCGAGAAAGGGTTGCAGCCGTTCGATCCACGGTTGGGCGATTTCCTGATCGATGCCGTCCACCGTCTGGCCCGCGGGCAGATTGAAGAAGGCATCCACCGAGTCGCGCTTCACCGGCGGCAGATAGTCGGTGTCGGGGAAGATGAGGACGGTGATCGTGACGGGAACGATCATCAAGCCAGCGATCCAGGCGATGCGCCGCGCGGGAGAGTCAGAGAGGCGGACGATGCTCGCGGCGACTCGGTCCCATGTGGACCCGTGTCGGTCCGTCAATGCTTCATCGGGCAACCACTGCACCGCTGCGGCAGGAATCACGACAGTCGCGATCAGCAGGGACATCGTCACCGAGATGGCGACGGTCAAGGCGAGATCGGAGAAGAGCTGTCCTTCCACGTCCTGAATGAAAATCACGGGCAGAAAGATCGCCACGGTGGTTGACGTAGAAGCGAGCAATGCCCCCCACACCTGCGTCGCTCCCTCGCGCGCGGCGTCTACTCGCGAGTGTCCTAAAGACCTGAGGCGAACGATGTTCTCCAGGACGACGATGGCTGCGTCCACGACCATGCCGGAAGCGAAGGCAAGCCCAGCGAGAGAGATGACGTTGAGCGAGCGCCCGGTGAGATTCAGCACCACGAACGTCGCAAGCAGCGAACACGGAATGGCCAGCGCGATGATCAGCGTTGCTCGCATGCGTCGCAGAAACCACCACAAGATCCCGATAGCCAGCAGCGCGCCGATGGCGAGATTGTTGGTGACGAGGGTGATTGCGCGATAGATGAACACGGACGCGTCGAAGGACTGCTCTATCGTCAGCCCGTTGGCTTTGAGGATGCCCTCGCGCAGGTTCGCAATCTCGGCCTTTACGCCTTCCAATGCGTCGAGCAGATTCGAATCCGGTTGACGATCCACGCGGATGCCGAGCGCAGGATGGCCATTCTGATACGAGAACCCGCGACGATCGCTCAATTGAACCGAGACGTCGGCGATATCGCCCAGCAACACCGGCTTTCCATCGCGCCAATCGAGGATGAGCTCGGAGAGCTCTTCGGGCTTGTAGCGTCCGGCGAATCGGACGGTGTATTGCCGCCGCCCGACATCGACGAAGCCGCCGGAGATGTCGTTGGCGCGACCCGCGAGGCGCGCGACGTCGCCGACCCCGATGCCGAGGTCGGCGGCGCGAAACGGATCGAACGTGATCCGAAGCTCGTTCCGCTGGAGCTCGGTCACGAACACACTCGCGACCCCGGGGACCGCCTCGATGCGCGGTCGCACGACGTCGTTCAGAAATGGCACGTAGCTTTGAATGGGGGTGTCGTTGCCTGGCAGCGTCTGCACGAAGAACCAGGACAATGACTTCTGCTCGTTGCCGCCGCGTCGTCCGGGCCCCACGTCGATGAGCGGGGGCTCGGCATCGTCCGGCAGAAACGCCACGCGGTTCAGGCGGCTGATCACCTCGATCAGGGTCTCGGTCATGTCGGTGCCGAGGGTGAACTCGAGGGTGATGAAGGCGCTGCCTTCGCCCGCGCCCGACCACATGGCGTGCAGTCCCGGCAGGCCCTTCAGCACGTCTTCCTGGGGCTCGATGATCTCGGACTCCACCTCGCGCGGCGAGGCCGCGCGCCACGTGGTCTCGATGGACATCATGGGGCGGTCGATGTCGGGAAAGAGCTGGACGGGCAGCCGCGCGATGCTGAGCGCGCCGAACAGCACCACGATGGCGACACCTACCGCCACCGCGTGAGGGTTTTGCAGCCCGCTTTCCGTGAGGGTCATCTACCTGGTTCTCGTCCAGAAATTCGCCGTCCGGGGGAATTCCTTCCCACGCTCCGGCGAGGCAAATCGCGTTCGCTCCCAAAACCCTTGCTTTTGCTGCGTGTCACTCCGCAAAGAGCGGGTTTTGCTAACGGCAGCCGCCCGGCCGGCGCGGCATCCCGTACCCCGGATCGCTTAACCGTGCCGACGCTCGAAAGGCGCGAAGTTGGATCATGCCGGAACGCAGTTCGCAAGGCGAGACTGCTCGTTGGCGGAGCAAGAACATCACACCGAAATGATTCGGATGCCGGGTCTGCGCAGCGAGTTCGTGGGTGGGAAGGTTGTCGCGCCAGGTCTTCATGCCTGCAGGCTGGTACCGGGGAGGGCGAAGAAGGTATAACCACTTCCTACATATGGTTCGGGGAGATGGGATGTCCTGGAAGTCGGAAGTAGAAGAGCTCGAGCGGCGCAAAGAGCTGGCCAAGCAGATGGGTGGGCCCGAAGGCATCGAGCGCCAGCATCGACGCGGCAAGCTCACCGTGCGCGAGCGCATGGACAAGTTGGTGGATCCAGGGACGCTCGAGGAGTTCATGGAACTCGGTGGCTATGGCCACTACGACGGTGAGGAGTTGGTGGGATTCACACCCAAGGCCTCCGTGGAAGCGGTGTGCAAGCTCGATGGGCGTAAGGTCGTCGTTAGCGCGGGGGATTTCACGGTGCGTGGCGGCTCGGGAGGCAGCGGCCGCGGGGGATTGGGGCAGGAGCCCTCCTCGAACCGGCGCGCGATGGAATGGCGCATGCCCTATGTGCGACTCCTCGATGCGGCCGGCGGTAGTGTGCGCTCGTTCGAAGACATAGGACGTACCTATCTTCCCGATGGCAACGGCTGGTCCACGCTCGATGTGCAGCTTCTGAATGTCGTGCCGGTGGTGTCCGCGGTGATGGGCTCGGTGGCGGGGTTGCCTGCGATCAACGCTTGCCTTGCGCACTTCAACCTCATGGTGAAGGACACGAGCCAGCTCTTTCCCGGTGGTCCGCCGGTGGTGAAGGCAGCGCTCGGCTACGACATCACGAAGGAGGCGCTCGGCGGCGATCACATTCACGTTCGCCAAAGCGGCGTAGTGGACAATCTTGCGCAGTCCGAGGAGGACGCATTCGAACAGATCCGCGCCTTTTTGAGCTATCTGCCGAGCAACGTCCACGAGATGGCGCCGCGCGCGGAACCCCACGACGATCCCGCTCGCAGAGACGAGGAGCTTCTGTCACTGGTTCCGAGAGATCGGCGCAAAGTCTATGACGGACATACGATTCTCGAGCACGTGCTCGACAAGGATTCGTTCTTTGAGATCGGGCCCCTCTATGGACGTGCACGAATCACCGGCCTCGGACGCGTGAACGGTTATCCCGTGGGTGTGATGGCGAATAATCCCAAGCATCGTGGCGGCTCCACGGACGTGGCGGCCGGCAACAAGGTGATTCGTCTGCTGCAGCTCTGCGATACGTTTCATCTACCTTTGATTTCGTTCGCCGACGAGCCGGGATTCATGGTGGGCCTCGAATCCGAAAAGCAGGGCATCGAACGTGCCGGGGCACGGCTCGTATGCGTCACGTGCGCGAGCCGCATGCCGTGGATCACGTTCGTGGTGGGCAAGCTCTATGGCGTTGCCGGCCAATGTCAGCATCGGCCGTCGGGGATTTTTCGCCGGTATTGCTGGCCGTCATCCAACTGGGGCTCCATGCACATTGCGGGGGGTGTCGCCGCGGCCTATCGCCGCGAAATCGACAACGCGCCGGACGCGCAAGCAAAGCTAGCGGAGATCGAAGCGCGACTGAACGCCATGGCTTCGCCTTTTCGCACCGCCGAGGCCACGGGCCAGGACATCATCGATCCACGCGATACGCGCGCCGTGCTGTGCGAGTTCGTCGAGGAAGTGCAGGGGGTGCTGCGCACCCAGCTCGGTCCGCCGCCGGCGCCGTACCTCCCGTGAACAAGCGAAAATTGTGCCGGGCACAATTTTCTTCGCGGTTCGCAATACCCGTGTTGTGAAAGAGGATCTTCAATGACGTTGGAAACGAAGAAGTCCACCGTGGCCGAGAAAATGCTGGCGCTCAAGGCAGCCGGCCCGGTGCGAGCGCTCACCAAGACACAGCTCGACTCACGTTTGCGCGACATCAGCCTGACGACGCTTTATGCGGATGCCGTCTTTGAGGGTGGCGGGGTGAAGGGCCTGGCCTTCGTCGGCGCAATCCAGGTGGCCGAGCATCTCGGGGTGCAATGGAAAAGCGTGGCGGGCACGAGCGCAGGGGCCATCACCGCGTGTCTGCTCGGCGCAGGCTACGCTGCCGACGAGCTCGAGCGAACCCTCATGGATCTCGACTTCAACGAGTTCATGGACGAAGGACTCCTGGATCGAATTCCGCTCATTGGAAAGATTGCCTCGGCGATATTCGAGAAGGGGATCTACGAAGGGGACTACTTCGAGCGCTGGATGGCCCGGATGCTGGGTGAAAAGAACATCGCTACGTTCGGCCAGCTGAAAGAGAACGACGGGAACGCCCGCCGTAATTATCGCTTGAAGCTGATCGCGTCGGACGTAACGCGCAAGCAGATGGTCGTCGTACCGGACGGGCTCCACGAGTACGGTCGCGATCCTGATGGATTTCCCATTGCGCGCGCCGCACGCATGAGCATGAGCATTCCTTACTTCTTCGAGCCGGTGGTCATGGACTACGCGGTGCCGGGCGAGGGGCGTACGACGAAGGTCAACATCGTCGACGGCGGTCTGTTGTCGAACTTTCCGGTCTGGCTCTTCGATGCGGCGTCGGGGCAGGCGCCCCGATGGCCGACGTTCGGCTTCAAGCTCATCGAGCCCGACTCCGACGTCGTGGATCAGGCCAAGTGGCCCCACGAGTACGTGATGGCCCTCGTCAACACGATGCTCGAGGCGCATGACAAGGCCTACATCAGTCAGGCGAACTTCGAACGCACCATCGCCGTGCCGACGATGGGCATTCACACGACTCAGTTCGACTTGACGAAGGACGACAAGAATCTCCTCCTTCGCGCGGGACAGGAAGCCGCCATTCACTTCTTCGAGACCTGGGACTTCGAGCGGCACAACATCGATCACGATCGCATCTGACAGCGAGGCATCCATGGCTAAACAAATCATCGATTTCTACTGGGACATCGGCAGCACGAACACCTACTTTGCGGTGCACCTGCTTGCACCGATCGCCGCCCGCCACGATGCCATAATTGCCTGGCATCCGTTCAATCTTGGATACGTCTTTCGCGCGAACGACTATGTGCTGGCTGAGGAGCCGCGGGCGAAGCTCTCGCACCGTGGGCGCGATCTTCGACGCTGGGCTGAGAAGTACGCGCTGAAGTTCTCGATGCCGTCGCAGTTTCCGATCAAGACGAGCATTCCCTTGAGAGGATCGCTCACCATGCGCAAGCTCGATCTCGAGGTGCCCTACATTCAGGCGCT
>JAPULC010000434.1 GCA_027295305.1 Gammaproteobacteria bacterium | reverse complement strand
ATGTCAATGCGGACCGCCTTCGGCTCGGGGCTGGCGGTAGCGAGCACGGCCGGGACAGCGGAATCGACCATCGAACTCCAGAAAAAAACCGTCGCCAAAAGGCCGACGCGTGCCCGGCGACGCATTGTCGATTCACCGCATATTGCGTCGCAGGTCCCCATGAAATCCTCCTGGTCGTGATAGCAATTTGCGCCACTACACATTTCCAACGGTGAGCGCCGGCTTGTCAAGCAATCAATCAGGGGTTTCAAGTTCGAGATAAGTCGGCCCGCGTGTCACGATCCTTCAGCCGTAGCACCTACCCGATCGGCATCCGCTTGGTCCTGGGCGTTCAACCGCGCTTCGCGATCCAGATCGCCCCAGGTGAAGAAGTCTTCAGCGACAAGATACAGCACGGGCACCAGGACGAGCGTGATAACGGTAGCGAACAACACACCATAGGCGAGCGATATCGCCATTGGGATGATGAACGCCGTGGACGGATCACCTCCTCTGGACAATAGAGGTAACAAGCCGATAAATGTTGTAACGGAGGTCAGGACGATCGGCCTGAACCTGACGACACCCGCAAGACTTATCGCTTCGAACAGGTCCATACCCTCACGCCGTCGTCGGTTGACGAAGTCGACGAGTACCAGACTTGCGTTCACGACAACACCGGACAACGCGATGATGCCCAACAGGGAGAAGAACATCATGCCCCAGCCCATGATGTAGTGACCAATGACCGCACCCACTGCGCCAAACGGGATCACGCTCATGATCACCAGCGGTTGAATGTATGACCGCAACGGTATTGCAAGCAGCGTGTAGATGATCACCAATGCCAGCACGGCACCGCCAGCCAGGCTTTCCATCGCGGTCGAGCGTTGCTCCTGCTCACCTGAGAGCCCGACGGTCACCCCTGGATAGTTGGCGAGGACCCTCGGTACCGCTTCATCGAGCATGTCTTCGATCACTGCCTCGGGGCTCGCGACCGAGCGGTCGATTTCCGCAATGACGTCGACCACGCGCCTGCCGTCGATTCTGTTGATCGTTGAAAAGCCCCGGCCGAGCTCGAAACTGGCAACGCTCGTGAACGGCACCTCGGTGCCATCCTGCGTGCGAATACGCATGTCCTCCAGATTGCCAATGGAGCGGCGCTCGCTCTCCGGGAAACGGACCATCACGCGGACGTCGTCCTGACCGCGTTGAATGCGCTGAGCCTCAGCGCCGTAAAAAGCTGAGCGCACTTGCAGGGCAAGATCGTTCAGCGTCAAGCCCCAATTGCGCGCCTCGGGTAACAACGACAGTGTGATTTCCTGCTTACCGGCTCGAAACGAGTCGGAGATATCATAAACACTATCGTAGCGGCCGAGTTCGACACGGAGTTCCGCGGCTGCGGCGCGAAGCGTATCGACGTCTCGACCCGTGAGTTGAAAGTGGACGGCGCTACCGGCACTGAATTGATCGGCGCTGAACGTCAGCTTTACTGCGCCTGGGATGGGTCCGACAAGTTCGCGCCAGCGATTGCCAACCTCTCTGGAGGGCACGCCACCGCGCTCTTCCAACGGAATCAGTTCCATCGCAATGTCTGCATAGCTGGTAGTGCCGGCTTGGGAGCTTCGTGGTGGTCCTCCGCGCGCCAAGTGTGTGCCAATGCTGGTTAGAAGAGCCTTGACGCGACTCGGCTCGCCGGGTTCGAGCTCAGCATCGAGCTCGGCGCGAACCTGCTCCGCTGCGGCCTCGATCAGCGTGACCGCCTCGATGGTCTCTGCAATGGCAGTGCCGTCAGGCATCTCGAGCGTCGCGAACACGACGTCCCCTTCCACGCCGGGAAAGAAGCTGATGAGTATTCTGCCGCTTGCGATCATGCCCAACGCGAGAATCAGCACACCCAGCGCGACCGAGACGGTAAGGTAGCGATTGCGAAGTGCGCGCTCGAGAAACGGTCGGTACTTGTGCTCGGCAAAGTTCACCATTCCGCGTGACAACGCGTCCTGAATCGACGTCCAGCGTCGTCCGATGGCGGAGTGACTCTCATCGTGATTGCGGTGTGCCAGATGCGCCGGCAGGATGAGCTGTGACTCGATGATCGAGAATACGAGACTTATAATTACCACCCAGCCGATCGACCCGAAGACAACGGCCATGCGCCCGGACGAGATGATCAAAGGTAAAAACGCCGCCATGGTGGTGAGCACGCCGAAGATCACCGGAACGGCAACCTCCCACGTGCCATCAATCGCAGCGCGTATGGGCGATTTGCCCATCTGCTCGTGGGCATAGACACGCTCGCCAACGACAATCGCATCATCGACGATGATGCCGAGCACGAGGACAAAGGCCATCACGGTCAGCGTGCTGATCTCCATACCGGCGTAGGGGAACATCGCGACTGTTCCGAGCATGGCAATCGGGATGCCGGCCGCCACCCACATCGCAAGTCGGAAGCGCAGGAACAGCGCCAATATGAAAAGTACCAATAGGAGTCCGCCTGCACCCGTGCGCAGCAGGCTGTCGATCCGACTGCGCAGCATCTGGGAGGCATCCTGCCAGGTGGCGATCGAAACCCCGGGAGGCAGTCGAGGCTCGAGGGTTGCGATGTAGTCCCTGACCGTGGCAGCAATCTCGATCACGTCCTCGGTGCCGACGCGTGAAACCTTCACGACAACTGCCGAGGTGCCGCCGTACCGTGCGGCGAGGTCGCCCTCCTGAAACCCGTCTACTACCGTCGCCAACTCATCGAGGTATACCTGTCCGCCGTCCGGCAACGTCAGCGCGACGATGTCCTCGAACTCTCTCGCAACATATGCCTGGCCCTTGGTTCGCAGCAGAATTTCGCCGCCAGCGGTTTTGATGTTACCGCCTGGCATGTCGAGCGAAGTGCGTCGCACGACCTCGACGATATTCTCCAGCGCCAACCCGTGCCGGCGCAGAGTGTTTTCCGATACTTCGATCGAGATCTCGTAAGGGCGTACGTAGGCGAGTTGCACCTGCGATATGCCGGGTAGGTCGGAGATCTCGTTGCGGATCTCGGTACCGAGTTCCTTGAGCGTACGCTCGCCGACGTCGCCCAATAAGATCAAGTCAATTACCGGATGCGGGAAGGTGAGTTTCGAGACGATGGGTTTTTCGGTTTCTTTTGGGAACGAATTGATTCCGTCGACCTTGCTTTTGATTTCGTTGAGAGCCTGAATCGGATCGGCATCTTCGGTTATCTCGATGTTCACGGTGCACAGCCCTTCGCTTGCGGTGCTGCTGATCTTGTCGATTCCCGGCGTGCCCTCCACGGCCTCCTCGATCCGTATGCAAACCCCTTCTTCTGCTTCCACGGGCGCTGCGCCAAGGTATGGCACCGTTACGGAGACAATCTCTGCGTCCATTTCGGGAAATGTCTGCTGATGGACTGTCAGCAGCGAGACAATGCCCGCCAGCACCAGGATCGACATGAGCAAGTTGGCTGCGACGGGGTTGCGAGCAAACCAGGCGATGGCACTGTGCATGGTGGCTCCCCCTGTCAGGCGCCGGCGTTTGGCGGCCGATCACTCACCGGTTGTACGGGCATTCCGTCGAACGCCGTTTGCACCACGGAAATGCACACCCGCTCTCCGGATTCGAGACCCGACTTGATCAACACCTGGTCTCTATAGAGCCTGAGAGGCTCGACGTCGCGAAAACGCAGGCGGTCATCTTCGTCGACGATAAGCACCTGATTGCCATTTCTGAGCGCGTTACGCGGCAACACGATGACGTCTTCAGCCTCGACGCCCTCGATTGTCGCCTCGACATACAGACCTACCTGCAATGGGATCGCGGTCGCTTCGTTCTTGATGCGCGCGATCACGTGCACCATCCGGCTCTTCTTGTCGATTTCAGCCTCCGTGCGCACGATCTCACCTTCCCAGGTGTAGGTATCGCCCGCGTAATCGGCCGACAATGTCACCCTGGGTCGTATTTCCTGCGGCAGCAGCCCACGACGCAAGCTGAACGGTAACGCCAGGTAGGCAAGCTGGCGATCTGCAATCGGCAGCCGAACCTCGACGTAATCGGTCGCGTAGATCTTGGCGATCACGTCCCCGCGCTGCACGAATTGCCCGATGTCGACAGTTTCGTTGCGCACCACGCCATCGAACGGTGCGACGATTCGCGTGCGGGTGAGATCGCGGTTGGCTTGTTCGAGTGCAACATTTGCGTCGCGCAGCACAGCCCCGGCCACTATGTAACTGCGACGCGCCCCTTCCATCAGAGAACGACTCGCGAGCTGCTTGCTCGCCAGTTCCTTGTGGCGTTCGTACTCGTAACTGGAGTGCTCGTACTCAGCCTCCGCCCGGGTAACCATGGCGCGTGCCCGGGAGGCCACGGCACGATAGTCGGCGTCGTCCAGGCGTAACAGCACATCATCTTTGGCAAAGTAGCCGCCCGCGACCAACGACGCTGAGACTTCAACCACGCGACCTGTAACCTCGGGAATCAGGTCGCTTTCGGTATTCGGCATCACAGTACCTTGGGAGCTAACGGTAAGCTTCATCGCTTGCGGCTCAACGGTCATCACGCGTACCGCAAACCTCCTCGGCTTGATTTCGCTCGGCTCCAGTTCGGGCGAGGTAGCCATCATCGTAGCGGCTCCTGCGATCGCAGCGATGACGACTAGTACAGGGAGGAGTATTTGCCGTTTCATGATCGCGCAGTTACCCGTTGTTCGCCGCGCATCGTGCGCAAGGTAGCGACGATCTGCTCGGTATTCAGTGCCATCAGCTGCTCGAGAACGCTGACAACCGCGTCCGTGTTACGCGTTGCCAGAGCGTCATCAAGCTGGCGATGTAACGCATCTTCTCGGGGTCTATTGATGGTGATGATGGGTGGCGGGCCATCCTGGCGTCCCATCACCTGCACCCGCAGCGAGTTGCTGATCAGCCGCAGCACAAGGTTGCCGCTCAGCGTCATGAAATGCCGGCCGAGTTCCAGACGCGCCTGTGCGGCTTCTTCCTGGCTCATGCCCTTGCGGCTAATGTCGAGTAGCAACTTGCGTGCGTGCGCCAACTCCTCGTCGCTCGCACGTTCCACCGCCCGCTTCGCAGCGAGCCGCATCAGCGTCCCCATCGCCTCGAGCATCTGCTCCATCAGTTCCGGGTCTGGCACTTCGTCCAGCGCAAGTAAGGCGCCGATTATGTCCAGGTTGGCCTCTTCGACCGGTCGCACCCGCGCACCCCCGGGTTGCACGTCTGCTAGGCCCAGCTGTTCGAGCTTCTTGATCGCCTCTCGCACTGAGCCGCGGTTGACCTCGAATCGACCGGCCAGATCGCGCTCGGACGGCAACCGTTCGCCCGCACGATACTGCCCGCGCAGGATCTCATCGAGCAGAATTTCCGCAATTTCTTCGTGACGGGTCATGGGCGTCGCCGGTCAGACCAGATTGGTCTAACCAAATAGTATAGGCACCGCAACCGAACTGTCCAGATCTTAGTTGCGAACGGTGCCTCTTGTCAGCGCCCTTGATTGGGTTGTTCGAAGTGGGCGACGATCCCTGGCGACCAGT